>JACREV010000072.1 GCA_016218095.1 Deltaproteobacteria bacterium
AAACATAGATTGATATTATAAAATGCCGGAACGCGAAGAGATAATAGCTACACGGGAAGTGACCCTGCACATGGGGCCGCAGCACCCGTCCACCCACGGGGTCCTTCACCTCATCCTCGACCTCCAGGGCGAAAAGATAATGAACGTGGAGCCTGACATCGGTTACCTCCACAGGGGGACCGAAAAGATAGCCGAGAACCTCCTCTACCACCAGTTCGTCCCCTATACCGACAGGCTCGACTACATGTGCGCGATGTCGAATAACCTCGCGTACGTGATGGCGGTCGAAAAGCTCCTCGGCATCGAGATAACCGAGCGCGCGAAGTACATAAGGGTGATATCCGCCGAGCTCTCGAGGATAGCCGGGCACCTCCTCGCGCTCGGCGCGTGGGCGCTCGACTTGGGCGCCATGACCATACTCCTGTACGCGATGAGAGAGCGGGAGATAGTCCTCGACATATTCGAGGAGATCTGCGGCGCGAGGATGACGCTCAGCTACCTCCGGGTCGGCGGCGTAAGGTACGACTTTACGGATTCCATTAAGGAGTCCATCAAGAGGCTCCTCGAACTCCTCCCGAAGAGGCTCGACGAGTACGAGAAGATACTCCTCGGCAACAGGATATGGATACAGAGGAACAAGGGCGTCGGCGTCATCACCGGGGAGGACGCCATCGCGCTGGGTCTTAGCGGTCCGGCTCTCCGCGCGAGCGGCGTCAAATGGGACATAAGGAAGGACGAGCCCTATCTCGTCTACGACAGGTTTGAGTTCGACACGCCCTTAGGAGAGAACGGCGACTGCCTCGACAGGTATAACGTGAGGTTCGAGGAGATAAAGCAGTCGATGAGGATAATAAAACAGGCGTTAAGGGACCTCCCCGAAGGCCCGTTCAACGTGGACATGCCGAGCCTCGTGCCTCCGCCGAAGCCCGACGTCTACGGGAACATGGAGAACCTCATCCACCACTTCAAGTATGTCTCGCAGGGGTTCAAGGCGCCGAAGGGCGAGGTCTACTCGGCTATAGAGGCGCCCAAGGGCGAGCTCGGTGTATATATCGTGAGCGACGGGTCTGAAAAGCCCTACAGGTTGAAGCTCCGCGTGCCGTCGTTCCACAACCTCCAGACCATAAACCACATGTCGAAGGGGAGATACCTCGCCGACGTCGTCGCGATAGTATCGAGCCTCGACCCGGTCTTCGGCGAGTGCGACAAGTAATAAGGATATAAAAGGCAAGGCTATGCTCTCAGAGGAAGCGAAAAAAGAGATAGAGAAGGCCCTCAGGAAGTACCCGAACAAGCGCTCCGCGGTGATGGACGCGCTCCGCTCCGCCCAGAAGGACCGGGGGGGGCACCTCGAGAAGGCCGACATGGACGAGATAGCCGTTATCCTCGAGATGAACCCCGTCGAGGTAAACGCCGCCGCGGCCTTCTATACGATGTACAATATCGACAAGCCCGTGGGCAAGTACCATATACAGGTATGCAGGAACATCTCCTGCTCGCTCCTCGGCGCCGAGCACCTCATAAAGCACATGGAGCGGACCCTTAACATCAAGACCGGCGAGACGACCGCGGACAAGAAGTTCACGCTCTCGACGGTCGAGTGCCTCGGCTCCTGCGGGACCGCGCCGATGATGCAGATAAACGACGACTACCACGAGAACCTGGACGAGGCGAAGGTCGAAGAAATACTGAAGGGCCTCGAATAACCGTAAAACAAAGACGGCATGGAACAGGTAATACTTAAAAATCTGGGCAAGCCCGACTCGCACAAGCTGGAGAACTACGTCGCGAACGGCGGGTACAAGGCCATACAGGACGCCCTGAAGATGAGGCCCGACAACATCGTCCAGATGGTCAAGGACTCGGGGCTCCGGGGCCGCGGAGGCGCGGGCTTCTCGACAGGCCTCAAGTGGTCCTTCATACCCAAGGACCCGACGATTCAGAAGTACCTCTGCTGCAACGCGGATGAGGGAGAGCCCGGGACCTACAAGGACAGGGGGATAATGGACAACGACCCCCACATCCTCCTCGAAGGCATGATGATAACGAGCTACGCCATAGGCGCGTCCGTCGGCTACATATACATAAGGGGCGAGTTCGTCTTCGGGGCCAAGAGGCTCGAGGCCGCGATAGACGAAGCCTACGCCAAGGGGTACCTCGGCAAAAACATATTCGGCTCGAACTTCTCTCTCGACATATACATACACAGGGGCTTCGGCGCCTACATCTGCGGCGAAGAGACGGCGCTCCTGGAGTCCATCGAGGGCCTGCGCGCGCAACCCAGGAAGAAGCCGCCGTTCCCGGCGCTCGCCGGACTCTACGGCAAGCCCACGGTAATAAACAACGTCGAGACGCTCGCCTGCATACCGGCGATAATCGAGAAGGGGCCCGAGTGGTTCTCGAAGATGGGGCCGGAAAAGAGCCCGGGGCCGAAGATATTCTGCGTGAGCGGGCACGTCAAAAAGCCCGGCCTCTACGAGCTCCCGATGGGGACGACCGTAAGGGACTTGATCTTCAACCACTGCGGCGGGATGCTGACGGACAAGCCCCTTAAGGCCGTGATACCGGGAGGCGTGAGCGCCCCATTGCTCACAGCGAGGGAGCTGGACACGGCGCTCGACTTCGATTCGCTCGCGGCAAAGGGGTCGATGCTCGGCTCGGGCGCGGTCATCGTGATGGACGAGTCCGCCTGCATGGTGAAGTCGGCGTACATAATAAACAGGTTCTTCAGCCACGAATCCTGCGGCAAATGCACGCCGTGCAGGGACGGCACGCCGTGGCTCACGAGGGTGTTGAAGAGGATAGAGCACGGCGAGGGGAGACCCGGGGACATAGAGCTTCTCGAGAGCCTCTGCACAAACATATTCGGCAGGACCTTCTGCCCATTGGGCGACGGCGCGGTGATGGCCTTAAGAGGGCATCTTAAGAACTTCAGGGATGAGTTCCAGTTCCACATAGACCACAAGCGGTGCATGGCGCAGTAAAGGATTGCTGAAAGACACGAGTTTGTTCAGGTTGCTCAAAAAGCTCCAGATGCGAGGCGTCGAGGAGCAAGGAGTGAGGCGTGCTCTTTGTACGCCGCAGAGACGAGCGACGAAGACAACAAAGCAGATGGGCTTTTTCAGCAACCTGGTAGGGACAAGATGGTAACCGTAAAGATAAACGGAAAAGAAATAACCGTGGAGGATAATACCCTTATCCTCGACGCGGCCCGCCACGCGGGATACGAGATACCGACCTTCTGCTACCAGGCCGACCTCGTCGGCATAGGTTCGTGCAGGATGTGTCTCGTCGAGATAGAGGGGCAGAAAAAGCTCCAGCCCTCGTGCGTCACGCCCGTCCTCCACGGCATGTCGATAAACACCGAGACGCCGACGGTAATGTCCGCGCGCGCCTCGATGCTCGAATTCCTCCTCGCCAACCACGCCCTCGACTGCCCGGTATGTGACAAGGGCGGAGAGTGCGAGCTCCAGGACATGGTCTACAGGTACGGCCCGCACAAGGGGAGGCACGCCGAGCCGAAGTTCAAGTTCCAGGAAAAGGACTACGCCCTGAGCCCCGTCATAATAAAGAACTCGAACAGGTGCGTTCAGTGCATGAAGTGCGTAAGAGTCTGCAGGGAGGTCGTCGGCGCCAATGTCCTTGGAGCCCTCGGCAGGGGCGACCACCAGGAGGAGACGAGCTTTTTCCGGCACTTCCTCGACTGCGACCAGGACGGCAACTGCATAGAGGTCTGCCCGGTCGGTTGCTTCATGCGGCTACCGTACAGGTACAAGACGAGGCCGTGGGACCTTAAGGGCGCGGATACCATCTGCCAGTGGTGCGGTACCGGTTGCAGGATGGTCATAGAGGAGAGGGACGGCGTACTCATAAGGTCCAAGGCCCAGTTGGGCGTGGGGCTAAACAGCGAGACGCTCTGCGCGCGCGGCAGGTTCGGCAACGACTTCATGACCCGCGCCGAGAGGCTCAAAACCCCGCTCGTCAGAAGGTTTGGAAAACTGGAGCCCGCCTCATGGCAGGAGGCCCTCGCCGCTATAAAGGAGAACGTGCCGTCAGACGGCGAGAAGATCGGCGGCATCACTTCGCCCCGGCTTACGAACGAAGAGCTCTATCTCTTCCAGAAGCTTTTCAGGACCATATTCGGCAGCTCCAATATCGATTCGAGCGCGCGGTTCGACGCCGACGCGGTCGAAGCGTTCATAAAGGCCGCTTCGATGGACTCCGGCGGCGTATCGGTCTTCGACTGCATGGAGACCGATACCGTCCTTATAGTAGGCTCCCACGTGTCGGACGAGAACCCGGTAACGGATTACATAATAAGGCGCATAAGCGCCGGCAGGAGGATGAACCTCGTCATAGCCTCGCCCCGCGCCATGAAGCTCGACAGCTCCGCGAATTTAAGGATAAGGCACACGGCGGGCAAAGTCGGCGCGCTCCTCGAGTCGGTCATTCTCTCCCTTAACGCATCGAAGGTCGAAGGCGCGGGTTCGCTCGGCAATATCGCGGCAGGGAGGCTCTCGTCCGTAACGGCCGAGGCCGGCGCGGCCGGCGAATCCGTCGAGTCGCTCGCCAGGAAGCTCAAGTCGTCCGAATCCGTCGCCATAATGGCAGGGACGGACTTCTTAAGATACCCCGAGGGGATCGCGAAGCTAGGGCTCTTGAAGGACCTGCTCAAGTCCTTGGGCAAGAAGGTATCGGTTCTGCCGCTCCTCGACAGGGCGAACCAGAGGGGCGCCTGGGAGATGGGCGTACACCCGTCTCTGGGGCCCGCGTACTCGAAGGCCGGAAAGTTGGGGCTATCCACCGACGGGATGCTGGAAGCCGCCTCAAAGGGCGCGCTCGACTTCCTCTATATCGCGGGGTCGGACGTCGCCTCCATGTACCCTGACGAGGGTGCGGCAACGGCCGCGCTCGGCAAAGTCAAGTTCCTCGTGGTCCAGGACACCTTCATGACCGAGACCGCGCGGTTCGCGCACGTTGTGCTCCCCGGCGCGGCGTTCGGAGAGAAGGAAGGGACGTTCACTAACCAGGAGGGCAGGGCCCAGGTGATAAGGAGGCTCATGCACCCTCCGGGCAAGGCGAAGCCCGACCTCGACATAATAAGGGCCATAGGCGAGAGGTTCGACCCGTCCTTCGGGCCCAAGAACTTCGTTCTCGCTCTCGACGAGATACGGTCCGGAAACCCGATGTACTCGAAGGTCTCTCTCGCCTTCAACAACAAGAGGAACAACGACAACAGGCTCGACCTTAAAGAGTCGCTCGTCCAGGCGTCCGCATCCGCCTCCCCCTCATCCAGGGAGTTCGCGGCAAAGGCCCCTGTTGCAAGCGCGGAATACCCCTTCAGGCTTATCACCGGCAACCACCTCTTCCACTCCGGAAAAGGCACGATGAGGTCCGAGACCCTCTCCGGGCTCCTTAAGGCGGCTGTCGTCGAGATAAGCGAAGAGGACGCATTGAGCCTCGGGCTTAAGAACGGGGAGAGGGTAAGGGTCAAATCAAAGGACTACGAGGCGGTCGTTATTTTAAGGACCGCGAGGGGCTCGAAAAACGGCCACGCGTTCCTCGCCGAGAACTTCGAGGACTGCCCGGTGAACAGGTTCCTGAAGCGCGGCGAAGGCCCGCCGATGGTGTCCATAACGAGGGCCTGAGGGCCGGATGGGCTAAGGGGGCTAAGGGGGCTAAGGGGGCTAAGGGGGCTAAGGGGGCTAAGGGGGGTTTAAGGGGGGCCGGGGTTGAAACCGAGGGCTCCGGGCGGATAGGCGACTGACGCATTCGACCGCGTTCGGATATATTGATCAAATCAAGTAAGGGAAGCGCAATAGGCGGCTTGTCCGCCTAAAATCGGAGGGATTGTCATGGTAGACCCCAAGCTTTTGAGGGAGCTGGCTTTTTTCTCGGACCTTTCTGACAACGAGCTCGCGATAGTAGCTAAGATCATCAAAAAGAAGGACTTCAAGCTCGGAGATACCATATTCAAGGAGTCCGAGGACGGCGCGTCCATCTATGTTATAAAAAAGGGCGAGGTGAAGGCCTGCAAGATAGCCCCCGACGGGGAGCTCTTCACGCTCACCATAATGAAGGACGGGGATATATTCGGAGAGATGAGCTTCCTTGACGGGAGACCCAGGTCGGCGACTGTAGTCGCGGTCTCGGACATAGAGACCTATATGATAGAGAAGGCGGAGTTCGAGACGCTCGTAGACGGTAACCCGAGGATAATCTACAAGCTCCTCAAGAACATCGTCTTTACCATACACTCGATAGTCCGCGGCATGAACTCGCGCTACATAGAGATGATCAACTACATGTGGGGCAGGAGAAGGTAAGGGGGCCTGAAAGGCCGCAGTGCGTATCAGAACGGAATAAGAAGTAAAAGGGCTCAAACCAGGGAACAGGATGCCGGATACATCGACAATAATAGAGTTCATACTCATAATCGTCAAGGCGGGGGCCATCGCGATGGTCCTCTTCGGACTGCCGTTGCCCCTTACCTGGCTCGAGAGGAAGATAGCCGGGCACATACAGGTGAGGCTCGGGCCTTATAGGGTCGGCCCCCACGGCCTCCTCCAGCCCTTCGCGGACATGATCAAGCTCCTCATGAAGGAGGACATCATCCCGTACAAGGCGGACAAGCTCCTCTTCGTCATAGCGCCGCTGCTGGCGATGGTGCCGGCGTTCGCCGTCTTCGCGGCGATACCGTTCGGCGAGAAGGTGACTATACCGGGGTTGGACTACGAGCTTACACTCTATCTGTCGGATATGAACGTCGGCATCCTCTACATACTCGCGATGTCCGGGCTCGGCATATACGGCATAATACTCGGCGGGTGGGCGTCTAACAGCAAGTACTCGCTCTTGGGCGGCCTGCGCTCCTCCGCCCAGATGATAAGCTACGAGATAGCGGTGAGCTTCGCGGTCATAGGCGTTGTCATGCTCGCGAACTCCTTAAGCCTCCTGGACATAGTAAGGGCGCAGGGCGGGAACATCCTCCACTGGAACATCCTGTACCTCCCTGTCGGGCCGGTCTGGTTCTTCATATTCATCATAGGGTCGACAGCCGAGATAAACAGGATACCCTTCGACCTTCCGGAGGACGAAGGCACGCTCGCGGCGGGCTTCCACACCGAGTACAGCGGCATGAAGTTCGCCTTCTTCATGCTCGCCGAGTACATCGCGATGGTGACGGTATCCGTCCTCGCCGTGATACTCTTCTTCGGAGGCTGGAACGCGCCGTTTTATATCCCGCTCCCGATACCGCCGATATTCTGGTTCGTAGCGAAGGTGGCGTTCTTCATCTACCTCTTCATGTGGGTAAGGTTCACGCTCCCGAGGTACAGATACGACCAGCTCATGAACATAGGATGGAAGATACTGTTGCCGCTCTCGCTCGTAAACGTGCTCGTAACCGGCCTCATGAGGCTTTATCTTTAGGGAAAAGTAATGGCAGAAGACAAGGGAAGCATACTTGAGCTTATAAAGAAGGTCCTCTTCACGGACTTCGTGAAGGGCCTTACGGTCACGCTCGGGTACAACGTGTCGAGGTCGATCACGCACAAGTACCCGGACGAGGAGAAGTGGGTCCCGTACAGGCGTTTCAGGGGCGTCCACACCTTGAACAGGACCGAGGACGGACGCGAGCTCTGTGTCGCCTGCGAGCTATGCTCCAAGGCCTGCCCGACCCAGTGCATAACCGTCATCCCCATGGAGGACGACACGGGCAGGGGCATCGCCGACAGGGTTGCGAAGGTCTGGAAGGTCGACCTTGTCAGGTGCCTGTATTGCGGGTACTGCGAGGACGCGTGCCCGACGCGCGCGGTGCGCTTAAGCAGGGAATACGAGCTCGCCTGCACGGACTTGAGCTGTACGGTACGGCAGAGGGAAGAGCTCTTGAAGCCCGTCCAGGTGCCTGAGTCGTTCGAGGGCGGGGTGGTGGCCAAGTCCGAGTTCCTCCGCTCCAAGAGGGGCATAAAGGTGAAGGTGGACCTCTCAAGCACCAGAAAAAGGTCGCTCTGACAGGTTGCTCAAAAGGCATCGGACGCGGGGCGTAGAGAATCGGGGAATCGGGGCGTGCTTTTTTGTACGCCGCAGGACAGGGCAAGAAGACAACGAAGCAGACGGGCTCTGGGAGGTCTGCCAAGGAAAGAGAAGGATGATAGAGCAGTTTTTCTTCTACATGTTCGCCATCGTGGCGATCGTCACTGCGGTGCTGGTGATCTCCGTAAGGAACCCGGTGCACAGCGCCTTTTACCTTATCGTCTGCTTCCTGCAGGTCGCGGCGATATTCATACTGCTCCGCTCGCCGTTCCTCGCCGCCGTTCAGGTCTTCATCTACGTCGGCGCGATAATGGTCTTGTTCCTCTTCGCGGTCCTGGTATTGGATATCGGGAGAGAGCAGTTCAGGGAGCGCTTCCACGGCCAGACGGTCCCGGCGCTTGTCGCTATAGCCGGGCTCTTTGTCGTCATGGGCATACTCCTCGTATCAGGCAGGATAACCGCGCCGCTCGGGCCTTTTGACGAGCCGGCGCTTATGAAAAACACCGAGGTCATAGGAAAGTCGCTCTACACGAGCTACATATTCCCGTTCGAGATAGTATCCATCCTGCTTCTGATCGCGCTTATCGGCGCGGTCGTCCTCGTCATGAGGGAGCGGGGCAAGGAGAACAAGGACTGATGGCGCTTACGCTCACACACTACCTGGTCTTGAGCTTCATCCTGTTCCTCGTGGGCATGGCGGGGGTGTTGCTCCGCCGCAACATCATCATAGTGCTCATGTCGCTCGAACTCATATTCAACTCCGTGAACATCAGCCTCGCGGCGTTCTCGTACTTCCTCCAGAACCTGAACGGGACGATATTCGTCGTATTCAACATCACTATCGCGGCGGCCGAGGCGGCCATCGGCCTTGCCATACTCGTCGCCGTCTACCGCAGACGCCAGACGGTCAATGTCGACGAGCTTGACGAGATGAGGGGTTAACGATGGAATTCACTTTCCTCATACCGCTGTTGCCGCTCCTGGGCGCGACCGTAAACGGGGTGATCGGGTCCAAGCTCACGAAAAGGGCGGTAGGGCTCATCGCGTGCCTCGTAATGGGCGCGGCCTTCCTTGTGTCGGTTGCCACCTTCTACAAGCTCATGCTGCTGCCTGAGGCCGAGAGGTCGGTCGTCGTCTCCTTCTTCACCTGGATCTCGAGCGGCGCCTTCAGCGTCGACATCGCCTTCCTCATAGACCCGCTCTCGGCGCTCATGATACTCATCGTATCCGGGGTCGGGTTCCTCATACACGTATACTCGACCGGCTACATGCATGACGACAAGGCGTACTGGAGGTACATGTGCTACCTGAACCTCTTCGTCTTCTTCATGCTGATGCTGGTCCTGGGTTCCAACTACCTTGTCATGTTCCTCGGATGGGAGGGCGTGGGTCTGTGCTCGTACCTCTTGATCGGCTTCTGGTACGAGAAGAAGGCGGCCTCGGACGCAGGAAAGAAGGCGTTCGTCGTCAACAGGATAGGCGACTTCGGCTTCATCCTCGGCCTCTTCCTCCTCTACTGGAGCTTGTCCGACCTGGGGGCGGCCTCTCTCGATTATAAGACCGTCTTCGAGAACGTCCACCTTATCGACCCGGCGATACTGACGCTTATTGGGTTGCTCCTTTTCGTCGGCGCGACCGGCAAGTCCGCCCAGGTGCCCCTTTATGTGTGGCTCCCGGACGCGATGGAGGGCCCGACACCGGTGAGCGCCCTCATACACGCCGCTACGATGGTCACCGCCGGCGTATATATGGTTGCGAGGAACAACGCCCTTTACTCTCTCATCCCGCACGTCGGGAATATCATAGCCTCGGTCGGCATATTCACCGCCCTCTTCGCCGCGACGATGGGCCTCGTACAGAACGACATAAAGAAAGTGCTCGCGTACTCGACGGTGAGCCAGCTGGGCTATATGTTCGCGGCCGTCGGCGTCGGCGCGTACACGGCCGGGGTCTTCCACCTCATGACCCACGCCTTCTTCAAGGGGCTAATGTTCCTCGGCTCCGGCTCGGTCATACACGCGATGGGCGGAGAGCAGGACATGAGGAAGATGGGCGGGCTCCACTCGCACATGAAGATAACCTCCGTGACCTTTATCATAGGCGCGCTCGCCATAGCCGGCATGCCGCCGTTCAGCGGGTTCTGGTCGAAGGACGAGATACTCTGGGAGGCCTTCGAGAAGGGGCACGTCGTAATATGGGCCGTCGGGCTCCTGACCGCGGGAATGACGGCGTTTTACATGTTCAGGCAGGTATTCATGACCTTCACCGGCGAGTGCAGGGCCGACGACCACACGAAACACCACCTGCACGAGTCGCCGTCCTCGATGACGGTGCCGCTCATCATACTCGCGGTGCTTTCGGCGATCGGCGGGATAATAGGCATACCCTTCTTCGAGGAGGGGACCGCCGCGCACCAGTTCCTTAACCCCGTATTCGGGCACGGTGGACACGAGGTCCACGCCGAGGCGGCAGGCGCCGGACACGGCTCGCTCGAATTCATCCTCATGGGTGTCTCCGTCGCGGTCGGGTTGACGGGCATATTCCTGGCCTCGCTCCTCTACTACGCGCCGATGAAGAAGTACGCGCCGTCGTTCTGGAGGCCGGAATCAATTGCGTCCGGCTTCAAGGGGCTACATAAGCTCCTCTTCAATAAGTACTATATAGACGAGATATACGACTACCTCGTCGTCGACCCCATCAAGAGGTTCTGCGACTGGTGCCTTTCCTTCGACCTCGGCGTGATCGACTGGTTCGTCAACTTCGCGGCATGGTTTACGAGGCTCACCGCCTGGGCGTCGCACAAGTTCGACATCTACATCGTGGACGGGCTCGTCAACTCCATGTCCACGCTCGTCACATATAACAGCACCATCTGGCGGAGGCTCCAGACAGGGTACCTCCAGAACTACGCCCTCGTATTCGTCGTCGGCGTGCTCATAATAATAGTAAGGGTCCTCCTGGGCTAAGGCATGATAGAAAACGCACTCGGCATACCGATACTCTCGATACTGATATTGATCCCGCTCCTCGGCGCCGGCGCGCTCTTCTTCTTCCCCAACGGGCAGAAGGAGGCGATACGCTCGACCGCCTTCGGGGTCGCGCTCGTCAACTTCGTCATCTCGCTCATACTCCTTTTCTACTTCGACTCGTCGACCTACAAGATGCAGTTCGTGGAAAAGGCGGCGTGGATACCGGGGATCGGAGTCGAGTACTTCCTCGGCATGGACGGGATAAGCCTCCTCCTCGTGCTCCTCACGACATTTACGAGCGCGATAGCCATACTCGCATCGTGGTCGGCGATAGAGGAGAGGGTCAAGGAGTACATGATACACCTCCTCATACTGGAAGCCGGGATGATCGGCGTCTTCGTCGCGCTCGACATGATCCTCTTCTTCGTATTCTGGGAGATAGGCCTCATACCGATGTTCTTCCTCATAGGCGTCTGGGGCGGCCCGAGGAAGCTCTACGCAAACATAAAGTTCTTCCTATACACGCTCTTCGGGTCGGTCTTCATGCTCGTCGGCATCCTTGCGCTCTACTACGCGCACGGGACGGCCACGGGCGAGTACACCTTCAACCTCCTTAAGCTCTACGAGGTCTCGTACCCGTACAACCTCCAGTGGTGGGTATTCCTCTCGTTCTTCCTCGGCTTCGCCATAAAGGTCCCGGTCTTCCCGTTCCATACGTGGTTGCCCGACGCGCACGTCGAGGCCCCGACAGCGGGGAGCGTCATACTTGCGGCTGTGCTCCTTAAGATGGGTACATACGGGTTCGTCCGGTTCAACCTCCCGCTTTTGGCGGACGCCAGCAGGGCCTTTACGCCCTTCATTCTGGTGCTTGCGGTAATAGGCATAATCTACGGGGCGTTCCTCGCAATGGCCCAGAAGGACATAAAGAAGCTCGTGGCGTATTCGAGCGTGAGCCACCTCGGCGCGGTCATGGCCGGGCTCTTCGCGTTGAACCAGCAGGGCATCGACGGCGGCGTGCTTCAGATGATAAACCACGGCATATCGACCGGAGGGCTCTTCCTCGTAATAGGCATGATCTACGAGAGGAGGCACACGAGGCTAATCTCCGACTTCGGGGGCATAGCCAGGGTGATGCCGGTCTACTCGGCCCTCGTGCTCATTATAGTATTTTCGTCGATCGGGCTGCCCGGCACCAACGGGTTCATCGGCGAGATATTGATACTCATGGGCTTATTTAAGACGAGCGCTACGGCGACGGTATTAGCGGCGACAGGCGTCATACTCGGCGCGGCGTACATGCTCTGGATGACGCAGAGGGTGGTATTCGGGAAGATCACGAAGAGGGAGAACCTTAACCTAAAGGACATAAACGCGAGGGAGGTCCTGACCCTTTTGCCGATAATCGGCCTCATATTCTGGATAGGCATCTACCCGAAGCACTTCCTCTCGCTCTCTTCGGCGTCGACCGCCCGCATAGCGGAGATAGTCGAGAGGAACGCGCCCAAGGCGGAGAGAGCGGAGAGAGCGGCGCATGTGGAAGGCGCGGCGCACCACACGGATATGAATGAAACCGGACACGCCGAAGCTCACGGAGGTACGCATTAAATGACCGGGCTCACGGGCTTTCCGATACTTTCTACGATTACTTTTCTGCCTGCGCTCGGCGCGCTCGGCATCATCCTTTTCTATAAGAAGGAGTGGACCGACCTCATAAAGTGGACCGCGCTCGGGACATCGGTCGTGACGTTCGCCGTCTCGCTCTATCTGCCGCTTACCTTCGACATGGCCGACCCCGGCCTCCAGTGGGTCGAAAAGACCGTCTGGATAGAGAGGTTCGGGATATCGTACTACATGGGGGTGGACGGCATTAGCCTCCTCCTCGTGCTCCTTACGACCTTCATGACGATAATATGCGTGCTGGCCTCGTGGAGGGAGATAAACACGAAGCTCAAGGGATACATGGCCCTCTTCCTCCTGACCGAGACGTTCTCGCTCGGCATCTTCATGGCCATGGACCTCTTCCTATTCTACGTCTTCTGGGAGGCGGTCCTCATCCCCATGGTCTTCATAATAGGCATCTGGGGCGGCGTGAGAAAGTTCTACTCGGCGATCAAGTTCTTCATTTTCACCTTCGTGGGTAGCCTGTTCATGCTCCTCGGCGTCCTTGCCATCTACTTCTATCACGGCAAGGTCACGGGGGTGTATACATTCGACTCCACGATACTCTTGCTTTCGCCCGTGGCGCCGGCCGTGCAGTTCTGGGTCTTCATAGCGTTCTTCCTCGGGTTCGCTGTAAAGGTGCCGATGTTCCCGTTGCACACCTGGCTCCCCGACGCGCACACCGACGCGCCGACAGCGGGCTCCATCGTCCTTGCCGCCGTGCTCCTTAAGCTCGGGACATACGCGTTCGTCCGGTTCACGCTTCCGATGCTCCCGAACGCCTCGATGGCGTTTGCGCCGCTCATGATAGGTATATCGATATTCGCCATCATCTACGGCGCGCTCGTCACGATCGCCCAGAAGGACATAAAGAAGCTCATCGCCTACTCGAGCGTGAGCCACATGGGTTTTGTCATGCTCGGCATATTCGTATTCAACATAGAGGGCCTCAAGGGCAGCGTCATGCAGATGCTGAACCACGGTATCTCCACCGGCGCGCTCTTCCTCCTCGTCGGCATGATATACGAAAGGACGCATACGAGGATGATAGGCGACTACACGGGCCTCTTCAAGGAGCTCCCTGTCTACGGGGTATTCTTCCTGATCGTCGTCCTCTCCTCCATGGGCATGCCGACTACGAACGGGTTCATAGGCGAGCTCTTCGTCCTCATAGGCGCGTTCAAGGCCCATTGGGTCTACGCCGTATTCGTCGCGTTCGGCGTCCTCCTGGGCGCGGTCTATCTCCTCTGGCTCTTCCAGAGGGTCTTCCTCGGGAACTTCCACTACGCCGGAGGGCACGGGCTCAAAGACCTGGGGCTCCGTGAAATAATAGAGACGGCGCCGCTCATAATACTCATATTCTGGATCGGGCTCTACCCCAAGCCGTTCCTGAACGTCATGGACGCGTCGTTGACGAGGCTTGTGAAACAGGTGGAGACGAATTACAGGAAGGGCAACGGGGAGGCGGTCTCGCCCCAGGCCTCGCTCGATGCCGCAGTCGTCGAAAGGAAGGTTGAGTGATGCCCGCCGGACTCAACATAAACCTCTACGCCGTAATGCCGGAGATACTCGTAACGGCGCTTGCGCTCCTCGTCCTTATCCTCGACTTCTTCATCAGGAAGAACAAGGCCGCGCTCGGGTGGGTGTCGATCGTCGGGCTCCTCTGCATACTGCCTGTCGCGGCGTACACGAACGAGCCGTACCCGGTCTTCGGCGGCACGGTCGTAGCCGACAGCTTCTCGGCCTTCTTCAACGTCATTTTCATAATCGCCGCGATATTCACGATCCTCATCTCGATGGACTATCTCAAAAAGATAGGCGTCGACAGGGGCGAGTATTACCATATAATCCTGTTTGCGACCGTCGGCATGATGGTCATGGGCGCGGCGAACGACCTCATCAACGTCTACGTCGGGCTCGAGCTCATGGCCCTTTCCTTCTACATACTCGTAGCCTACAGGGTGACGAGCTCGCGGTCGGTGGAAGGGGCGCTCAAATATTTCGTCCTCGGCGCGCTCTCTTCAGGCATACTCCTCTACGGGATGTCCTTCGCCTACGGCGCGGCGGGTTCCACCAACTTCATGGAGATAGCGGGCGAATTGGGCAAAGGCGACAACACATTCCTTACGCTCGGCATCATACTCATGGCCGTAGGCTTCGGCTTCAAGATAGCGGCGGTCCCGTTCCACCTCTGGGCCCCGGACGTATACGAGGGCGCGCCGACGCCGGTGACCGCGCTCCTTTCAGTCGGCTCGAAGGCCGCGGCCTTCGCGGCGTTCCTCCGCGTCTTTACCGCCGCGTTCCCTGCGTTCCAGGCAGACTGGTCCTCGATGCTCTGGCTGGTATCGGCCGCCACGATGATATTCGGAGCGGTCGTCGCCATCTCCCAGAAGAACATCGTAAGGATGCTCGCGTACTCGTCGATAGCGCATGCCGGGATAATAATGATAGGCCTCCTCGTATTCAACGACACGGGGCTCTCGGGCGTGGCCTATTACCTCCTCGTCTACGCCTTCATGAACATGGGCGCGTTCACGATCGTCGCGCTCTTCAGGAACAAGGGGAAGTTCGAGAACATCGACGAGTACAGGGGGCTGGCTTCCACAAGGCCGCTCCTTGCGTTCCTCATGGCGCTCTTCCTCTTGTCCCTTGCCGGCATTCCTCCGACCGGAGGCTTCGCGGCAAAGTTCTTCGTCCTGTCCGCCGCGATAGACGCCAAATACTACTGGCTCGCGTCCATAGGCGTCGTGTCCACGGCGATATCGCTCTTCTTCTACGCAAAGGTCATCTTCTACATGTACATGAGGGACCCGGAGGTTGGCGCGGAGACAGCGCCGTCATCCGGGGTGATTTACAACATAGTGCTTTTCTGCACGGCGACAGGGACGGTCCTTCTCGGGGTGTACCCGGCGCCCTTTATCGACATGGCTATAAAGGCCGTAAGGCCCTTATTAATGTAACGGAGCGCAATATGGCAGGCCACGACGACAACCACGGACACGGTCACGACGATAACGATTCCCACGCAACGCACGGCCACGGCGTCCACGGGGACGAGCACGACGACCTCCTCCTCCACGGAGGCCACGACGAGCACGGGGCGCACGATGTCCACGCGCATGACGAGCCCGCGCAACCCGTAGCGCCGCCGGACACCGGCAACAGGAACTGGTGGCGTCTGCCGTTCGACGCGACGACCAATTTTTCGCTCCTCGGGTTCTTCCTCGGCGGCTCGCGCTGGGAGAGCAACGAAAGGAAGCGCGTAGACTTCAAGCTTGATGAGTAGCCTCACCCTCTCTTCCCCGGCAAAGGTAAACCTCTTTCTTAAAGTCCTCCGGAAAAGAAGCGACGGATACCACGACATAGCCACGCTAATGCAGGCCGTCTCCCTCTTCGACCGCATCTCGGTCGAGACCCTGGAGGGCGAAGGCGTCTCTTTATGGTGTTCTGACCCGGCTTTGCCGGCCGACTCTACCAACATCGCCTACCGTGCCGCGGACCTGTATCTTAAGACAACGGGCTTAAGGAAAAAGATATCCATAAGGATCGAAAAGAATATCCCCGTCGGCGCGGGGCTCGGCGGTGGGTCGTCGAACGCCGCGACTGTCTTGAAGGCCCTTGACGAGCTCGAAGGCGGCAGGCTCGGGAAGGAGGCGTTACTGGACCTTTCCGCCTCTATCGGGTCGGACTGCCCGTTCTTTATTTCAGGAAAGGCGGCATACGCCGAGGGAAGGGGAGAGAGGCTCCAACCCGTTGATTTGCCCAAGTTCGCGTATATATTGATAAATCCAGGCTTTCAGGTCTCCACGGCCTGGGCCTACAGCAATTTGGACTTGACAAAGAAGGGTGAAGATAATATCCTAATTTTTTCCGGAAAGGCCCCTTCCAAGGCAGTGGACCTGAAGGCTATCCTTGTGAACGACCTCGAGGAAGTCACTCTCCGGAAACACCCGGTCATATCCGATATCAAAAAGGCGCTCTTAGGTTCCGGCGCCGTCGTATCACTCATGTCCGGGAGCGGCCCTACCGTCTTCGGCGTCTTCGAGGATAGAGGAGCCGCCGAGAGGGCGTTAGCGCCTCTAAAAAAGAGGTTCCCGGATAATTTTTTTGTCTCCCTCGCAGAGGGGCTGTGTTGAACCAGGGGCTGTGTTGAACCAGGGGCTGTGTTGAACCAGGGGCTGTGTTAAATCGAGAGATATGTTGAACAGAAGGGCTGTGTTGAACCAGGGGCCGTGCTAAGACAGGGGCCGTGTTAAGTCGAGAGATCTGTTGAGCAGAGGGCTGTGTTGAGCGCTGGGGGGCTGTATGAGCCGGGGCTCTTAAAATTGCTTGGCGTAACTGCTTAGAGTGGAGCGGGGGGAGCATTCAATTGGGTTCTCCTTATCTGATTGGGGCGTCGCCAAGCGGTAAGGCACGGGGTTTTGATCCCCGCACCCGGAGGTTCGAATCCTCCCGCCCCAGCCACAAAATGAAAATCCGGAAGTGTCGAGATGGACAAGATCAAGGTATTCACCGGTAACTCCAACAAGGGGCTCGCGCTTGAGATCTGCGAGCACCTGGGCATACAGCTCGGCAAGTCCGAGGTGAAGAGCTTCAGCGACGGGGAGGTCTACGTCGACATACAGGAGAGCGTGCGCGGGGTCGAGGTGTACGTCGTGCAGTCTACCTGCATGCCGTGCAACAACAACCTGATGGAGCTCCTCATAATGCTCGACGCCTTCAAGAGGGCGTCGGCTTCGTCGGTGACGGCCGTCATCCCGTACTACGGTTACGCGAGGCAGGACAGGAAGGTAGCGCCGAGAACGCCGATCACGGCGAAGCTCGTCGCGGACCTCATAACGGTCGCGGGCGCGACCCGGGTCGTATGCGTGGACCTCCACGCCGGGCAGATACAGGGGTTCTTCAATATACCGGTCGATCACCTTTACGCCACCCCGGTCCTCCTCAACTACATAAAGGAGAACTTCCAGGACGACCTCGTCGTGGTCTCCCCTGACGCCGGAGGCGTTGAGAGGGCGAGGGCGTTTGCAAAGAGGCTCTCGGCGAACCTCGCGATAATCGACAAGAGGCGTCCGCGCCCGAACGTCTCGGAGGTCATGAACATCATAGGAGATGTCGAAGGCAGGACCGCCATAATACTCGACGACATGATAGACACCGCCGGGACGATCACCCAGGCCGCCGAGGCGCTGAAGATTAACGGGGCGAGGCAGGTCTACGCCTGCTGTACCCACGCGGTCCTCTCGGGCCCAGCCATCGATAGGCTCGAGAAGTCCCCGATAAAGGAGCTCGTGGTCACGAACACGATCCCCAAGAGGGAGGAGGCGACCTCTGAGAAGGTCAAGAGGCTCTCCGTAGGCCCGCTCCTCGGGGAGGCTATAAAGAGGATACACTTCGGAGAGTCGGTAAGCTCGCTCTTCGTTTAGGTTTACGGTCGGCCGCAGGTTAGGATTAGCTTAGGATTAAAACATTAAGATACCAGAGAGTCAGAACACAGCAGACCAAGGCGCGACGAGGACCGGCGCGAGGCGTACTTTTGTGTACGCCGCAACGACGGGGGCCGAGGAGCAACGCTGGTATGCTTTAGTTTGACGCTCTGAGCATAACGGAGGAGTAGAATACCATGGAACAGATAAATCTTTCGGCCCAGCCGAGGAACGGGATCGGGAAGGGCCACGCCGGAAGGATCCGCGCGGCGGGCTCGGTGCCTGCCATCCTTTACGGCTCGGGCATAAAGGGCGCCATAGCCCTGACGCTCAACGGCAAAGAGCTCTACAAGGTGCTCCATACCGCCGCCGGAGGCAACGTCCTCGTGAACCTCTCCGTTGAAGGGGACAAGAAGGCCCGGACGGTCATGTTCAAGGAGCTTACGCGCCATCCGCTCAAGGGCTCCGTAGAGCACGTTGACCTCATGGAGATACTCATGGACCACAAGATAGTGGTCGAGGTCCCGCTCCACGTGATCGGCAAGGCCGCGGGCCTGGCATACGGCGGCATAGTCACCCAGGAGCTCAGAAGACTCAGGGTCGAGTGCCTGCCGACGCAGATACCGGATTCCATTGACGTTGACGTTACCCCGCTGAACGTCGGGTTCTCGATCCACGTGAAGGACCTGAGCCTCGCGGATGGCTTGAGGGCCGTCGGCGACCTGGACTCGACTATCGTTTCAGTCGTCGCGCCGACCGCCGAGGTCGCGCCGAAGACCGCGGAAGAGGTCGAGGCCGAGCTCGCCAAGTCCTTCGAGGAGAAGGAAGAGGCAGGGAAGAAAGAGGAGGAATAAGCCTCCATCGCCCGTATGCCTTATGGCGGGCCTGATATAGCTATCCAAAAGAGGGGGGATTCCAAGGGGGATTCCCCTCTTTTTTTTTGCAAGGGGCCGATTTACCGCGGGCTGTTTTATAATATTTCAGGAGATGGCGCATTGTTCGTAATAGCGGGTCTTGGAAATCCCGGTGCGGAGTACGAGGATACCCGGCATAACGTCGGTTTCATGCTCGTCGACAGGGCGGCGCTCTCGTACGGCATAAAGCTTAAGAGGTCGGGGAAGGCCCTTTGCGGCACGGGCACGATCAAAGGAGTCGAGGTCGCGCTTTTAAAGCCCCTGACCTATATGAACCTGAGCGGCGAGGCGATAAGGGGGTTCATCGGGGCGAACGCCGTATCTGCCGAATCGATCATAGCCGCATACGACGACTGCGACCTGCCGCTCGGCAGGCTCAGGCTCCGGAAGAACGGCGGGTCCGGCGGCCACAGGGGCGTTGAATCGATGATACGCTCTCTCGGGACCAGGGACTTCAAGAGGATCCGCCTCGGCGTCGGAAGGCGTGAGGGCGTCGATACGGCGGAGTATGTATTGAGCCCTTTTGAGCCGGAGGAGAAGGGGGCGGTCGAGGAGATGCTCTCAAGGGGGCTCGCCGCGCTCGAAGACGTCGTGGCCGTTGGGATCGATTCCGCCATGAACAGGTTCAACTCGGTCTGATCCGGGTTCTTTTTCCCCTCCTTTATTCCCTTTACCTTGGTTCGACGTGTAAGGCAGAGGCGGTGAATGAATAGTTCGCCTCCGCGACCCCCCTCCTGATCGTCAGGCCAATGGATGGGAGGCTGACGAGATAACCAGCGGTTTTATGAGTGGATATTTATTTGCCACTTTGGCTGTTTGCGGGTATAATTCCGTCAGCCCGTCCTCTCGGACGGCATTCAGCCTTCCCACCTTAAAGGAGGTCTTATGGACTTTCTTACCTCGGTCTCGCCGCTCGTTGGCCTTGGCGGGCTCGTAATGACTCTCCTCATCTATCTCCATGTAAGCAGATTGCCCGAAGGAAACGAACGGATGAGGGAGATAGCCTCTCTCATACACCGGGGCTCGATGGTCTACCTGAAGAGGCAGTATTCGATCCTTGTGGTATTCCTTGCCGCAGTCGCCATAGCCCTCTGGGCGTTCATAGGGCCGTACACGGCCCTTGCCTACATAACCGGGGGGCTCACTTCCATGTTCGCCGGGTTCATAGGCATGAAGGGCGCGACAAAGGCTAACGTCAGGACCGCCGAGGCGGCAAGGGAACACAAACCCGCGATGGCCCAGGCGCTCTCGGCGGCGTTCTTCGGGGGCTCTATAATGGGGCTCGCGGTCGCAAGCCTCGGGCTCATCGGCGTGGGTGTGCTGTTCCTGATATTCGGGGACCCGGCGACGGCCTCGGTAATAAACGGATACGCGATGGGGGCGTCCTCCATCGCCCTGTTCGCGAGGGTGGGGGGCGGCATATACACGAAGACGGCCGACGTCGGCGCGGACCTCGTCGGAAAGGTCGAGGCGGGAATTCCCGAGGACGACCCGAGGAACCCGGGCGTCATAGCGGACAACGTCGGCGACAACGTCGGCGACGTCGCCGGGCTCGGGGCGGACATATTCGAATCATACGTGGGGTCGATAGTGGCTACGATTGCCCTTGGCGCAACGGCCATATCAGGCGGCGCGATTTCCATGCTCGGGTCCGCCTACGCCCTTATGTCTTATCCGATACTCCTTGTGACGGCCGGGCTCGTCTCGTCGATGGTCGGGGTCTTTATCCTCCGTGTCATCCAGGGGATCGGCCCGGCTGAGGCGCTAAGGTACACGACACTCGCCACGACCGCGCTTTTCCTCGCCCTCGGGTACTTCGTCACCATGGCTACCGGCTTGAGCATCAAGGTCTATCTTGCGGTCGTAGCCGGGTGCCTGGGCGGGAGCCTCATAGGCCTCATTACAGAGTACTTCACCTCCGCCGGGCCGGTAAGGCGCATAGTCGAATCATCCCAGACCGGGCCGGCGACGAACATCATAACCGGCATCGCCGTCGGGCTCGAGTCCACGGCGCTGCCGCTCATCTCCATCTGTGTGGCGATATTCATCGCCAACTACGCGGCCGGGATATACGGGATAGCCGTTGCCGCCGTCGGGATGCTCGCGACGACCGGCATCATAATGAGCGTCGACGCCTACGGCCCCATAGCGGACAACGCCGGCGGGATAAGCGAGATGAGCGGCCTCGGCCACGACGTGAGGTCTATAACTGACTCGCTGGATTCCCTCGGCAACACGACAGCGGCGATAGGCAAGGGGTTCGCCATAGGCTCGGCGGCGTTGACGGCATTGGCGCTTTTTTCCGCTTACGGGGAGACGATAAGCGTCGTTACAGGCAAGCCGTTTATCGTGTCTCTTACGACCCCGGGCGTCGTCATAGGGATGCTTCTGGGCGGGGCGATACCGTTCTTCATAGGGGCGCTTACCATGACGAGCGTCGGAAAGGCCGCCTTCAAGATGGTCCAGGAGATAAGGCGGCAGTTCAGGGAGATACCCGGGCTCCTCGAAGGCAGGGAAGGCGTAAAGCCGGACGTGGATAAATGCATAGACATAAGCACCAAGGCGGCTCTCCGGGAGATGATACTGCCGGGGGTGCTCGCAGTCTTCGCGCCTGTGGTCGTGGGTTTCGTCCTCGGCCCGGAGGCGCTCGGCGGGATGCTCGCCGGCGCGACTGTAACGGGCGTGCTCCTCGCCATATTCATGGCCAACGCCGGCGGCGCGTGGGACAACGCCAAAAAGTACATAGAGAAGAGCTCCGGGGGCAAGGGGTCCGAGGCGCACAAGGCCGCGGTCGTCGGCGATACCGTCGGAGACCCTTTCAAGGATACGTCGGGGCCCGCGATGAACATACTCATAAAGCTCATGTCGATCGTCGCGCTCATAATCGCGCCTCTCATAATTTAGATTTATTATCAGCCCGAAATATTGTATTATATAAGACAAGGCAGGTGAAAACCTGCCTTGTCTTTTTTTATCTTGTAATCCCCTGTGGTTTGCTCAAGGTCAGGGAAAAAAATCACCCTCGCCCTCGCCGAATGGGCAAATCCGTAACGAACGGCGGGAGGTTCGTAAACCCAGGAGTCTCCGTTCAAGACTTTGGGCCGCGCGCCGAGCGCCCTTAATCCCCTCCCGTCAAGGGAGGGGAGGTTTTTTTTGGGTTGGCGTCACGCGGCAGGCCTCGGAGCTCGCTGTATTCAGCGAACCTCGGTCTGTAAAGGCGGACTAAATCTTGTTTCATAAGACGAGCATCGGCTCGTATCTGAAGGACTCACGGCGGTAAGCCGTGGTTATATATTTCACGAAAGGAATTTGCTTAGAGATGGGATTCAACTGCGGCATCATAGGGCTCCCGAACGTCGGGAAGTCCACCATATTCAACGCAATGACGGCGGCCGGGGCCGAGGCGTCGAATTATCCGTTCTGCACCATAGACCCGAATATCGGGATGGTGCCGCTACGCGATGAGAGGCTACAGAAGCTCGCCGTTCTGGTAAAGCCGGAGCGGGTCTTGCCGACGGCCGTCGAGTTCGTGGACATCGCGGGGATCGTGAAAGGGGCGTCCAAGGGCGAGGGGCTCGGGAACCAGTTCCTCGGGAACATCAGGAGTGTTGACACCATTGCGCACGTCGTAAGGTGCTTCGAGGACCCGGGGATCGTCCACGTAGACGGCAGGATCGACCCCAAAGGCGACATAGAGGTGATAGAGACGGAGCTTATACTCGCGGACATGGACTCGGTCGAAAAAAGGCTCGATAAGGCCGCGCGTCTCGCCAAGATAGGGGACAAGGCGATGGCAGAGGCTCTTCCCGTATACAACGAGCTCATGGCGGCCTTCGAGGCAGGCCGTCCCGCGAGGTCGGTCCTGTCAAAAGAGACCGCGCCTATCGTGAAGGACCTAAGCCTCCTTACGGCGAAGCCGATCATCTATGTCGCAAACGTAGGCGAGGACGACCTCGCCGGCACTTCAGTCCCGGCAATGGCCGTAAGGGAGGTCGCGGAAAAGGAGGGCGCGGGCTTTGTCGTGATATGCGGCAAGATTGAATCCGAAATCGCCGAGCTCTCGGAGGAGGAGCGCGCCGAGTTCCTCAAAGGCCTTGGTTTGAAAGAGTCGGGGCTCGACAGGCTAGCCGCCGCGGCGTACTCTCTTCTCGGCCTCATAACCTATTTTACGGCCGGCAAGAAAGAGGTGAGGGCCTGGACGGTCGAGCGCGATTCGAAGGCCCCGAAGGCCGCCGGAGTCATCCACAGCGACTTCGAGCGCGGGTTCATAAGGGCCGAGGTGATGGCGTACGAGGACTTCGTAAAATACGGGTCAGAGGCCGCGTGCAAGGAAAAAGGGGTGCTGAGGGTCGAGGGCAAGGACTACATAGTCAAGGACGGGGATATCATGCACTTCAGGTTCAACGTCTGAGACTAAGGGATTGAAGGCAGGCGCATCGCCATATTGAAATTAAAGCCAAAAAGCCCCCTCTAAAAGGGGGCTTTTTTTATAAAGGCGTGGAGTTTTTTTGTGACGGTAGTTCTAATAACCTTGACGCATATAAAATAATAATGTATAATATTATGTAAATTTATATAATTATAAATCGTTTTTATAAAAATTTAAGCCGCTACATTCACGAAGTAACCCTCCAAGCATACCTGCTTTGATAAATTTCATAACCAGGTCTCGACCGGGACCGCATGGGCCCGAGAGAGCGGCTGGGTTTCCTATTTTCTAAAGGGGGCTTAAAAGAGTGGACAAGATAAGGATAGACCCGGACAAATTCTACGGCGCCCTCAAGGGGAGCGGCGCGGAGGTAAGGCACCTTTTGTGGCCGCTTGCCGACTTAAGCCCCAGGGAGAGGTCCGTCTTTACGGAATACCATTACTGGAACACCCACATGAAAGTGATCGCTGAAAGCCACAGAATCTCACTCGGGAGGGCATATGAGATACTCTACAGGGCGGAGGAGAAGGTCGCGTCTTCAAGGGCACAGGAGGAGGAGAAGGACCTTTGAGGTGAAGGCGGAAAAAGCGGCCGGCGTCAAGATGGGCTGGCTCGAGTACAAGACCATGAGGCAGTATCAGTCGATGGGCGACATGCTTGGGGAGATGAAGGTGTACGGGTTCGGCGGGGGGGTCGAAAGCATGATAGAGAGAAAGGCCCTATGGGCGACCGAGAACGGTTATGGTTGGCTTACCGAGGACCTGCAGGAGAGTGAGACGTGAGGCCTTTGCAGGAACGGGAGAGTGTCCGGTTTCATACCCCCCCGGCCCACCCTTTAGAAAAGCGGGGAGAGATCGATGCTCCGCTTGAGCCACCCATGTAGAAGGGAAGTTTAAAAACTGATTTTTGGAATTTGAAAGGCCGGGCTAAATGCCCGGCCTTTTTTTTATTTCCGGCATCTCGGGGGCTTCCAGAATAAAAAAGCGGGTTTCCTCTTTCAAAAACGGGGGGATTACGCCGCGGGGGTAGAAAGCTGACAGCACTAAGTAAAATCACACCTGGAGGGGAGCGGCGATGGAGATGAGCCTTGGTACGAAGTCGGCGGATTTCGGAAAGTGGACGGGCGGCGGAAGGGGAAGGCGGGTGCTTCTGAGAGAACCGGAGCGCTGTGCCGAGTGCAACAGGGTGTACATAAGCCTCTATCCCTTAAGGAGGTGCGAGGAGCACGAAGGGTTGGACGAGATATAAGAGCGGAGACAAAGGCCGGGGGTCAGGGAGTGGCTATAGACTGGAAGGCGGTCAGAAATGGATTCGAAGCGGGCGAGACGGCGAGAAGGCTGGCAAAGGCCCACGGCTGCAATGAGAGCACGATAAGAAGGCGCGCCAGGAAAGAGGGATGGGAAAGGGCGCAAGACCCGAAGGGGCAGGACGGCGAGCCGGAGCACGATGAGATACTCGTCGACCACAGGGACCTCTGGAAAGGCGTGAAGAAGAGGCTTGTAAAGGGCTTAAGCAACAACGACGCGAAGATAGGGCTCGAGGAGCTTAAGGTCGCCAAAATAGCCGGAGAGGTGCTCTCCAGCGTTATTAGGGGCGAGCGCATGGCCTGGGGGCTTGAGGAAGGGCCGGGGGCGACGGATGACGCAAAGGAGATTGCCGCGGAGATGGCACGAGTTACGGTTCAACAGGGAGCAGGCGAGGCTCCTTTCGGAGAATAAGAGGTTCGCCGTAGTACCGGCCGGGAGAAGGAGCGGTAAGACGGAGATCGCCAAGCGAAAGCTCGTCATGTCGCTCGCGATAAAAAAGCCCTGGAACGACCCGAGGTACTTCGCGGCCGCGCCGACGAAGGACCAGGCAAAGAGGATATTCTGGAGGGACTTGAAGGCCCTCGCTCCTCCAGCCTGGATAAAAAAAGTATACGAGACCGACCTCTGCATCTCGACGGTCTTCGGGAGCGAGCTCTGCGTCGTGGGGCTCGACAAGCCGCAGAGGATCGAGGGCACGCCCTGGGACGGCGGGGTCCTTGACGAGTACGCGAACATAAGGCCTGAGGCCTGGGCCGAGAACATAAGGCCCGCGCTCTCGGATAGAGGCGGCTGGTGCTGGTTCATAGGGGTACCCGAGGGGCTCGATCATTATAAGGAGCTCTATGACTACGCGAGGTTCAGCGCGGACGAGGACTGGGGGGCGTACTCCTGGCGCTCATCCGAGATACTCCCGCCTGACGAGGTAGAGGCGGCCAGAAGGGTGCTGGACCCCAGGACCTTCAGACAGGAATACGAGGCGAGCTTCGAGGGGGCCACCGGCAGGGTCTATTACGCGTACAGGGCGGATGTCCACGAGGACCCGTCGGCACGGATAATCCAGGGGCTGCCCATATCCATATGTTGTGACTTCAACGTAGACCCGTGCGTCTGGGAGATAGCGC
>JACREV010000003.1 GCA_016218095.1 Deltaproteobacteria bacterium
CGGAGGGAGAGGGGGCCCTCGCCGGGCAGGCAAATTTGTAACGGACGGCAGGAGAATCGATTACCCCGGAGACTCTGTACCGACTCTGGCCCTGCGCCAAGCGGTCACCCTCCCCTTAATCCCCTCCCATCAAGGGAGGGGCAAATATTCGGTGGATATGTGCGCCGGGCTGGCGAAGCTCGAAGGTACGCGTGCCCGGCTTTTCTCGAAGGCCCAACCTTGGCCCTCAGCAGTCCACAAAAAGCTTGACGATAGGTTTCAGAACCTGTTAGCCTATACACCTCTTTATTGCGTTCAGGGTTGCCCGCAAGGGCAAGAGGGAATCCCGTTAGAGACGGGAGCTGCCCCGCAACTGTAATCGGCGACGAAATCTTAGCTTGTCCACTGGCTTATGAGCCGGGAAGGATAAGAGAGTAGGACGACCCGTAAGCCAGGAGACCTGCCCTGAGCGCCTTATCAGAGCCCCTCGAGGGAGGGGGCTTGGGCGCGCGTCTTTTGCGCGAGAGTGTTGATGCCACCCATCCCTGACGGATGGGTTTTTTGTTTTGAAGGGCACGAGGGTATATGGAGAGGAAGGGTCTCGTACACATCTATACCGGCGACGGCAAGGGGAAGACGACGGCCTCTGTCGGGCTCGCAGTCCGCGCCGCGGGGCAGGGTCTCAAGGTGCTCTTTGTCCAGTTCTTCAAGGAGGACTCGGCGTCTTCGGGTGAAAAGGACGTTTTAAGGAAGCTCGGGGTCGAGCTTGTAAGGTCGAACTGCAGGCACCCGATATTCACGAAGAACGCGGATGAGGAGAAGGTAAGGAAGGCGGTATCCGGTACCTACAGGCTCGCAAAGGAAAAGGCCGGGGAATTCGACCTCCTCGTCCTCGATGAAGTCCTCTCTGCCGTGAACGGCGGGTGGATAGAGGCCGAAGACCTCATGACATTTCTCAAAGACAGGCCCTCGCGCCTGGAGGTCGTGCTTACGGGCAGGGACGCGCCCGTCGAGCTACAGCAGGTTTCAGACTATGTCACCGAGATGCTTAAGATAAAGCACCCGTTCGATGCCGGAGTCAAGGCGAGGAAGGGGATAGAGTACTGAAGATATTTGCGCAAAAGCTATTGCAGTTGTTTCCTGAAGGTGGCAAATATCCACCCTCCCCTCATTCCCCTCCCGTCAAGGGAGGGGAGGTATAAGGGAGATTCACCCACCTTGTAAAGGTTGTCATTCCCGCGCAAGCGGGAATCCAGTTTTCCCATGCTTGATAACAACAAGACCTGGATTCCCGATAAAAGCATTCGGGAATGACAAACATGGAATATCAACCCCTCCTTTTTCAAGGTGAGAGACCTGGCCTTTAGCCCCCTCCCCCTTGGCGGGGGAGGGTCAGGGTGGGGGTGAAATAGATTTCATCCTCGCTACCAGATTTGTCGAGAGGTACTTGAATGAGCAACGGCCTTACACTCGTCCTCGGCGGCGCGCGCTCGGGCAAAAGCGCGTACGCGCTTAAGCTCGGAGGGGCCCTCGCCGGGCCGAGGGTCTATCTCGCCACGGGCCAGGCAGGGGATGCGGAGATGGCCTTGCGGATAGGCAGGCACAAGGAGGAGCGCGGGGACAACTGGCAGACGATAGAAGAGCCGCGGGAAATCGCCCCCGTAATAGACAAGGCCGAAGGAGTCCTCCTCATAGACTGTCTTACGCTCTGGGTCTCGAACCTCCTCTTCGCGGGTCTTGATGACGGGGAGATAATAAAGAGGGCCGAATCTCTCGCCGTCGCCTCATCGTCAACAGGCGCGAGTGTGATCGCGGTATCGAATGAGGTCGGGCTCGGTATAGTCCCTGAGAACGCCCTTGCCAGGAGGTTCAGGGACTTATCCGGCGCGACAAACAGGTTGATGGCGGAGCGCGCGAGCGACGTTTGGTTTGTAGCGGCCGGCATACCGCTTAAAATGAAATGAGGTGGACCGCAAGACTGCGGTGAAAATTTTCGCTAAGAGTTTTTCACCCCCTCCCTCGCCCTCCCCCGTCAAGGGGAGGGGATTAAACGAGAGGGCAAACTGTGAGGTAAAACATGGTTTCGAAAAGGTTACGGATATTCGCGGCTTTCTTTGCGGGCAACATCTTTTTCTTCTTCGTCTTCTCGCTCGTCCTCTGGCTGCTGACCAGGTACGAGATATCGCCTTACGGCAGGTTCGTCGCCGCATTCTTCAAGGGCAGGAAGCCGGAGGAGGCGAAGGCGGCCATTGAGGCTAACCAGGCGCTCTTCGACGAGCTCCTGCCGGAGGCCGTCAGGTTCTCCGACCTCTTCGTCATGCCCGCCGTGGGGTTTCTGATGGGTGGGATCGTAGGCGCGATAATGCGCGGGAGGCAGTGGTACGCGGGCGCGGTATGGGCGTTGATCGTCGCCGGACCGGTCTCGATATTTTTCCTCGCAAGGTCTGCAGGCAATGAAAAGTTCCTCCATCTCGCCGTATTCCTCGCGCTCACGGCCATAGGCGGCGTTGTCGGGAACGCCGCGGCGAACAAGGCCGCCGGGGGAGCGGCAAAGGCGGAGTAAAGACAAGTAATTACTCTTTAAGGGGTTAATATGTCGAAGCTCGAAGCAACGCTTAAAAAGATAGAGCCTTTAGACCCGGCCCTCCTCGATAAGGCGCAAAAGAGGCTGGACAGCCTCACAAAACCCAAGGACAGCCTCGGCAGGCTCGAAGAGCTCGCAAAAAGGCTCGTCGGCATCACGGGAGACTTGTCGCCAAAGGTCCTCAAAAAGACCATATTCACCTTCGCCGGAGACCATGGGGTCGCGGACGAGGGCGTCTCCGCCTTCCCGAAAGAGGTCACCCGGCAGATGGTATTCAATTTTTTAAGGGGCGGGGCAGGGATCAATGTGCTCTCAAGGCAGGCCGGGGCCGAGGTTGTGGTCGTAGACATCGGGGTCGACTTCGAGTTTGAGGACGCCCCGGGGCTCGTCAAAAGAAAGGTCGTAAGCGGCACGAAGAACATCAAGGTCGGCCCTGCGATGACGAGGGAAGAAACGATAAAGTGCCTGGAGGCGGGGATAACGCTCGCCGAGGAGCGCGCTACAAAGGGTGCGGTCTTTGGCACAGGGGAGATGGGGATAGCTAACACGACGCCTTCGAGCGCGATAGTCTCGGCCTTCACCGGGCTCCCTGTCGAGGAGGTCACGGGCAGGGGCACGGGCGTCGACGATAAAGCGTTTCGTCACAAGGTCACTGTGATAGAAGAGGCGCTAAGGGTGAACGCGCCGGACGCCTCCGACGCGCTCGACGTCCTCTCAAAGGTCGGAGGAGCGGAGATAGCCGGTATCGCCGGGCTCATCCTCGGCGCGGCTTCTTTGAAGATACCGGTCGTTATCGACGGCTTCATATCCACGGCAGGCGCGCTTGTCGCGTATGAGCTTAAGCCCGTTGCACGCGACTATATGATAGCCTCTCACTTATCCGTTGAGCGCGGCCACAGGGCCATGCTCGAGAGGATGAGGTTGAAGCCCCTGCTCGACCTTGATTTGCGGCTCGGCGAAGGCACGGGCTCGGCGATAGGCATCATGCTTATCGAGGCGGCCTCGCGCATATACAACGAGATGGCGACCTTCGGGGACGCGGGCGTCTCCGAGCGGTCCTCTTAAGGGTCAACGGATGAAGGGTTTTCTGACCGCGCTCCAGTTCCTGACCCTCTTCAGGGTAAAGAAGGACCTGGAGGTCACGAAAGATTCTCTCGCCTCGTCGATGGCGTACTTCCCGCTCGTGGGCGCGCTCCAGGGCGTCATACTCGCGCTCGCCGATTATCTGCTCGCGGGCACCGGGTTGCTGCCTGAGTCCCTCACCGCGGGCGCGCTTATCCTCATACTCGCCCTTACTAACGGCGGGCTCCATCTCGACGGCTTCGCCGATACAGTAGACGGCATCGCCGGAGGCAAGACCCCCGAAGACAGGCTCCGGATCATGCGGGACAAGGCCGTGGGGCCGATAGGCGCGTCCTTTCTCTTTCTCGTACTCCTCCTTAAGTTTCTCGCCCTTGAAGACCTGCCGATTGAGGCGCGCACCCGCGCCATATTCCTCTTTCCGGCGGCAGGCAGGTGGGCTATGGTCTTGATGGCGTATCTCGCGCCTTGCGCCCGCGCCGAGGGGCTTGGGGCGGCTTTCTCGTCGAACTCGCGGAAGGTCTTTATAATTTCGACGCTCATCATGGCGGCGCTCTCGGTCCTCGCCCTCGGCGCGCTCTCGCTCGTCATCGTCTTCGCGCTCGGCGGCATAGTCTACGCCTTCACCCGCTTTTTCAAAAAGCGGCTCGGAGGCGTCACAGGCGACGTATTCGGCTTCCAGGCAGAGGTCGCCGAGGTCTCATTCCTCGCGCTCGCCATCGCGTTCATGAACATCCTCGCCCTCGCCGAATAGCCGCTCAGCCGCGGGGCCGATTCCAAATCAGGTTGCTCCAGGCTCCCGGACGCAAAGCCGTCCGATGCGGATTTGCCCGTCCAGCGAGGACAATTTGCGCTCGCCTTTCACTCCGGTTATAATATCCGTCTTGAGGACCGCTAAAAAATGATCGAAGGCTGTCTCTGAAAACAGGGAGTTCCATGAAGGCTACAAGGTTATATCTCATCAGGCACGGGCAGGTCGTCAACCACCACGAGTACAGATACAACGGCCACTTTGACGTTGACATAACCGATACGGGCGTTGAGCAGATGACCCGGCTCTCGGAGTTCCTCCTCGGCCACTCCATCTCGGCTATTTATTCGAGCGACCTTCAGAGGGCGAGGAAGGGCGCGGAGATAATCGGAAAGAGGCTCGCCCTTACGCCTGAATCCGTGAAGGAGCTTAGAGAGCTCCACCTCGGCAGGTGGGAGGGGCTGACAAGGGAGGAGGCGGTCTTCAAGTACCCCGAGGACGCGCACTTCAGCTTCAAGGAGCTCGCGACCTCGAAGGTAAAAGAGGGGGAGAGCCTCCTTGAGCTTAAGGCCCGCGTCATCCCGGCGCTCTCTTCCATCGTCGAGAGGCACAAAAGTGAGGCGGTCTGCATAGTCGCGCACGGCGGCGTGAACAGGGTCATACTTAGCGAGGCGATGGGGCTCCCGCTCGAGAACTTTTTCAGGATAGAGCAGGACTACGGCGCGCTTAACCTCATCGACTGGTTCGAAGACGGGATTAAGGTCGTAAAACTATTGAACGGCGGGCCGAACCAGGAGTTCAGGCCGACGGAGCTTTATTAAGTATTGGGGGAAACTTTCTGAAGAAAGTTTCCCCCAAACCCCCTTCAAAGACTTTAATTCCCGCGATTGCCTCCCCAAAAAAAACAGGGAGGCAATCGCGGGAGGCATTAAGCCTCGAAGAGTTTGAGAGAAGTTTCCAAAAAAGTTCACCTCAATCACTTGAAAAACAAGGCCGGTTTATGAGTCAGCCGTTCTCAAAGGGGTTTGTGGTTTCAGCTGTTTCAAGCGGGGCCGGTAAGACGATAATCGCGCTCGGCCTGATGGAGGCGCTCCGCAAACGCGGCCTTATCGTCCAGCCCTTCAAGGCAGGGCCGGACTACATCGACCCCGGGCACCACTCCGCGCTCCTCAAGAGGCCGTCCTATAACCTCGACACATGGATGATGGGGGTAGAGGGCGCAAGGGCGACCTTTGATTCGCGCATGAAGGACGCCCAGGTCGGAGTCGTCGAAGGCGTTATGGGGCTCTTTGACGGCAAGGACGGAGAGAATGAGGAGGGCTCGACCGCGCACCTGTCAAAGGTGCTGGGCCTTCCGGTGTTATTGATAGTCGACGCCTCCCGCATGGCCCGCTCTGCCGGGGCGATAGTCAAGGGCTTCGCCGAGTTCGACAAAAAGGTCGCCCTCAAGTGGGTCCTTTTCAACAGAGTCGGCTCATTGCGCCATTACGAGATGCTCAGGAAAGCTGTCCCGGCGTCCCTTGGCGTTAAGGTCGTCGGGTATCTGCCGAGGGAGGAGACGCTCACTCTCCCGGAGCGACACCTTGGGCTCTTTACGCAGGGCGATACCGCGCGCGCCGAATGGCGTAAGGTTGTAAAAAAATCCGCCTCGCTCCTTGAGGCCAACGCCGATATCGGCGCGATGATCAAGGCCCTTTCTCCCTCAAGGAAAAAGATATCGGTCCGCCCCGTTAAAAAAAGGGGCGCTTTCAGGATAGGCGTTGCGCAGGACAGCGCCTTCTCCTTCTATTACAGGGAGAACCTCGATATCCTCGAATCCCTCGGGGCCGAGCTCGTATACTTCAGCCCCGTTAGAGATAAGGCCCTTCCGAAGGGACTCTCGGGCTTATATTTCGGCGGCGGATACCCCGAGCTCCATGCGGATAAGCTCGGTAAGAACTCCCGGATGAGGGCGGGGATAAAAAAGGCGGCGGATTCAGGCATGCCCATATTCGCCGAGTGCGGCGGGCTCATGTACCTTGGGGGTTTTATCGAAGACCCGGAGCACAAGGCCCACCCCGGCGTCTCTGTCTTTCCCTGGACGACACGGCTCCTCAAAAAAAGAAAGGCGCTCGGGTACAGGGAGGTCGAGGCGCTTGCCGGGCACCCTTGGTTGTTTCCTGGCGCTAAGATCAGGGGGCACGAGTACCATTACTCGGAGATGACTGATGCCGCCGGGATTAAAAAGGTATTCAGGTTTCAGGTCGGAGACAAGGCCTTTAACGAAGGGTTCGCCTACAGGAACACGCTCGCTACTTACATCCACGTCCACTTCGCATCGAACCCTGTCTTTGCATCGAGATTCGCAAGCCTCTGCAGGTCTTACAGTTTGAAACCCCTTGAATTCCGAGGCGAGGGGATTTTAAAGCCTTAGTTTCTCAATTTAAAGCTTTATTTCCAGTCGGGCCGGGTTTCCCTTGCCTGAAGAGGCTTTTCTTGATAAATTGCACCCAATACCTGTAACGGAACTTCGCGGAGTCTGATGCTCTCAAAGGTCTTCACCAGCGCGACCCTCGGGATAGACGCGTACCTCATAGAAGTCGAGATAGACATCTCAAAGGGGCTCCCGTATTTCGCTACGGTAGGGCTCCCGGACAACGCGGTAAAGGAGAGCAAGGACAGGGTAAAGGCCGCCATAAAGAACTCGGGCTACGAATTCCCCGCGCGCCGCATCACCGTAAACCTCGCACCGGCCCACATAAAAAAAGAAGGGACCACGTTCGACCTCCCGGTCGCCGTCGGCGTACTTATCGCCGAAGGCGTTGTGGATGAGAGCGCCGCGAAGGATTTCATAATCCTCGGGGAGCTCTCTTTGGACGGCTCGATAAAGCCGGTAAGGGGCGCTTTGTCCGTAGCGGTCCTTGCGCGGGACCTGGGCAAGAAGCTCCTCGTCCCCGCGGCGAACGGCAGAGAGGCCGCGATAGTCGAGGGCGCGGAGGTCTACGGGATAGAGAGCCTCCCCGAGGCCGTCGAGTTCCTTAACGGCGGCAGGGCCATAGAGCCCGTTGCGCCCGTCCGAACGGAAGGCGCGCGCAGGGACCAGCACTCCGACCTTTCGGATGTAATGGGGCAGGCGCATGTCAAGAGGGCGATCGAGGTCGCGGCCGCGGGCGGACACAACATGCTCATGATAGGCCCGCCAGGGTCGGGGAAGACCATGATCGCAATGAGGCTCCCCGGCATACTCCCGGACATGTCGATCGACGAGGCGATAGAGACGACGAAGGTCCATAGCGTCGCCGGCCTGCTGGACTCGGGCGCGGCGCTCGTCGTCGAGAGGCCCTTCAGGTCCCCGCACCATACGATATCGGACGCCGGCCTCATAGGAGGCGGCAAGGTCCCGAGGCCCGGAGAGGTCTCGCTCGCGCATAACGGCGTCCTATTTCTGGACGAGCTCCCGGAGTTCAGAAGGAACGTCCTTGAGGTGATGAGACAGCCGCTTGAAGACGGAAAGGTCTCGATATCGAGGGCGCTGGTCTCGCTCACTTATCCTTCCGAGTTCATGCTTGTCGCCGCGATGAACCCCTGCCCATGCGGGTTTTTGGGGGACTCTCAAAAGGAATGCGTCTGCACGCCCCTGCAGGTCAGGCAATATCGGGGGCGCATCTCCGGGCCGCTCCTCGACAGGATCGATATACACTGCGAAGTCCCGGCCGTCAGGTACAGGGAGATGGCCGCCGACGGCAAGGGCGAATCGTCCAGGGACGTAAAGGCGCGCGTGGACAATGCCAGAAAGGTGCAGGCGGCAAGGTTCAAGGGTATCGCCGCCTCGAACAGCAGGATGGGCTCCCGGCTCGTGAAGAGGCATTGCGAGCTCTCGAAGGATTCGGCCCGCCTTGTGGAGACGGCGGTAGAGAGGCTTGGGCTCTCCGCCCGCGCGTACACGAGGATATTGAAGGTGGCGAGGACCATAGCCGACCTCGAAGGCGAGGAGGGTATCCAGACCCATCATGTATCAGAGGCGATACAGTACAGGACGCTTGACAGGCAATAGCAGGCTGCTGAAAAAGTCCATCTGCTTTGTTGGCTTCAAAGCGCGTCACTGCGGCGTACATACTAAAGTACGCCTCTCTCCTCGCTCCTCGACGCCTCGCATCTGGAGCTTATTTGAAGCCTGAATAAAATTCATAGTTTTTCAGCAACCTGATAGAGATATGGAAAACGAGCTCCTTAAGACCATATTCGATTCCGCCCTCGACGGCATCTTCATAATCGACCTCTCGGGCAGGTATGTCGACGTGAACCCCGCGGGGTGCGCCATGTTCGGCTACTCGAAGGAGGAGCTCCTCGCCGGAGACATACGCCTCCTCCTCTTCCCCGAGGATGTGGAGCGCGCCTTTGAGCGCGGCAAAAAGAGCTGGAGAGAGGGCGCCTTCGTCCCGGAGTCGAGGATGAGGAGGAAGGACGGGTCCGAGGTCTGGGTGGAGATCACGGTAAAGCCCTTGAAGACGAAGATGGGAGACCTCGTCCTCGGCATAAAGAGGGACATAACCGAGAGGAAGAGGGCCGTGGAGGAGGAGAAGAGAAAGACGACGGAGACCCTCAAGGGCATCATAGACAACACCTCCTCGATCATATTCCTCAAGGACGGAGAAGGCAGGTTCATCCTCGTAAACCGGAGTTACGAAAAGATATTCAATCTGGCAAGAGAGGCGGTCATCAACAAGACCGACTACGACGTCTTCCCGAAGGAGTCGGCAGATGCCTTCCGCGAGAACGACAGGAAGGTGTGTGAGGCAAGCTCGCCGATTGCCTTTGAGGAGGCTGTGCTTCACGCGGACGGCACGCTCCATACCTATGTCGTTGTAAAATTCACGATACCCTCCATTCCGGGCTCTGTCTGCGGGATAGCGACCGATATAACGGCGAGGAAAGAGGCGGAGGAGGGGCTCAAATTCAGCGAAGAGCGCCTCAAGGAGGCGCAGGCGATCGCGCGGATAGGTAACTGGGACTGGGACATAGCGGGGGACAAGCTCTACTGGTCGGACGAGATATACAGGATATTCGGGATAGGGCAGAAGGAGTTCGGCGCCGCCTACGAGGCGTTCCTCGGCTCTGTCCACCCCGACGACAGGGAGCTGGTGAAGGCGTCCGTGAACGAGGCGCTCGCCGGGAAGAAGCCGTACGACATCGACCACAGGATAGTCCTGCCCGGAGGCGCAGAGAGGCTTGTCCATGAGAAGGCGACGGTCTTCTTCGGAAAGGACGGCAGGCCCGTCCGCATGGCGGGCACGGTGCAGGACATAACCGAGAGGGATATGGTCGAAAGGGAGATATTGAAGGCCCGCAAACTCGAATCCATAGGCGTGCTCGCCGGAGGGATCGCGCACGACTTCAACAACCTCCTCCTCGGGATCCTCGGGAACGTCTCGGTGGCAAAGGCGCTCGCGGACCCGGCCGGGAAGGTCCACTCCCTCCTCTCAGAGATAGAAAAGGCGGCGCTCAAATCAAAGGACCTGACGAAACAGCTCCTTACCTTTTCAAAGGGCGGAGAGCCCGTAAGGGAGATGGTGAACCTCGCCCAGCTCGTCGAGGACTCGGCTCGGCTTGCCCTCCGGGAGGCGAAGGTCCAGTGCTCTTTTTCGTTCCAGAAGGGCCTTTATGAGGCCGAGGCAGACTCAGGGCAATTGTCGCAGGTCATAAACAACATAGTCTTGAACGCCGCGCAGGCGATGGGGGACTTTGGCCGCATCGACGTGAAGGCCGAGAATGTGACGGTCGGGGAAGGGGGTCCGCTCCCCAAAGCCGGGGATTACGTGAAGATATCCGTAAGGGACTTCGGCCCCGGCATACCGAAGAAGATAATCGGCAGGGTCTTCGACCCGTTCTTCACTACAAAAGACAAGGCGAGCGGCCTTGGGCTCGCCGTATCGTACTCGATAATGAAGAAGCACGGCGGGCTCATAACCGCGGAGTCGTCGAATGACGGCGCGGCGTTCAGCGTCTATATCCCGGCCGCCGTGCAAAAGACGGAGACCGGCACGGCGACGGATGACATAGCCATGGGCTCGGGGAGGATACTCGTTATGGACGACGAGGTGCTCGTAAGGGACGTCACAAGGGAGATGCTCGAACTGCTCGGCTATGAATCTTCTTTTGCGGAGGACGGAACGAAGGCCGTCGAGCTCTATAAAGATGCCCTAAGGAGCGGCTCTCCATTCGAGGCCGTGATACTCGACCTCACCGTCCCGCACGGCATGGGCGGGCTGGATACGCTCAAGGAGCTCCTGAAGGCCGACCCGTCCGTCAAGGCGATAGTATCGAGCGGCTACTCCAAGGACCCCATCATGTCGGATTACCCGAAGTACGGATTCTCGGGCGTCATCGTCAAGCCCTACAGGGTCAGCGAGTTCAGCAGGGCGATAAAGGCCGTGCTGGAAAAAGGCCGTTAACTCCGATAAAACCCGCACCCGCCTCCCAATGCATCTCCTTCTAACAGGTTGCTGAAAAACTCTAATTTTATTCAGGTTGCTCAAAAAGCTCCAGATGCGAGGCGTCGAGGAGCAAATCGTCGAGGCATCGGGGAGCGAGGCGTACTTCAGTATGTACGCCGCAACGATGAACGACGAGACAACAAAGCAGATGGACTTTTTCAGCAGCCTGCCAAGATTCAGATGAACTTACCCCTGAAAGGTGGTATTATAAGTCCTTTGGAAATCATGCAAAGGGACATACAATGATCTATCTCGACAACGCGGCGACTTCCTACCCAAAACCCGAATCCGTCTATAAGAGGATCGACCATATACTCCGTAAGATCAGCGGCAACCCCGGACGCGCGTCCCACAGGATGGCGATTGAGGCGAGCCGGGTCGTCTTTGCCGCGAGGGAGGCAGCGGGGAAACTCATAAATATCCCCGATTCATCGAGGATCGCCTTCACCAAGAACGCGACCGAGGCGATAAACATGGCGCTCAAGGGGCTCCTTAAGCCCGGCGAACATGTCGTCACGACGTCTTTCGAGCACAATTCGGTCGTAAAGACGCTCGGGAGATTATCGAGAGACGGCGTAAAGGTGACGAAGGTGAGGCCCGACAGGGACGGCTTCGTCGGAGCGGACTCGATCGCCTCCGCCATAACGAGAGAGACGAGGATGGTCTGCCTCTCGCACGCCTCGAACGTCTTCGGCGCGCTGCAGGACATAGAGAGGATCGGCGCGCTCTGCAGGGAGAAGTCCGTCATATTCATGGTCGACGGGGCGCAGACGGTCGGCGCGCTCCCCATAGACGCGAGCGCGATGAATATAGACATACTCGCGGCTACCGGGCACAAGGCCCTGTTCGGCCCCCAGGGCACGGGGTTCCTGTACGTGAAGGAGGGGATAGAGCCCGAGCCGCTCGTAAACGGCGGGACCGGAGAGCTTGAAGTAGACCTCGAGATGCCCGAGAGGCTGGAATCCGGCACAATGAACACCCCCGGCATAGGCGGGCTCGGCGCGGGCATAGAGTTCCTCTTGAAGGAAGATGTGTCGAAGGTGAGGGAGCGGGAGGAAACGCTCGTAGCCGGGATACTCGAGGGGCTCAAGACCCTCAAGAAAGTAAGATTGATAGGGACGCCGGAGGCCTCAAAAAGGGCCGCGCTCGTCGCGTTCAATATCGAGGGGAGAAAGCCCGCCGAGGTAGGCGTGGCTCTCGACGAGAGGCACGCGATAATGGTCAGGACCGGAGCGCACTGCGCGCCCGAGGCGCACAGGGAGGCCGGGACGCACCCGGACGGCGCGATAAGGGTGAGCCCCGGGTACTTCACGTCGGACAACGATATAGAGGAGTTCCTCCGGGCGATAAGGGCGATAGCGAGGGAGTAGCCCGTCCTTTTTTCCGCAAGGTGCAATTTTTTCACATGCTCATACTCGGCATAGAATCCTCATGCGATGATACAGGCGCGGCTGTCGTCGAGGACGGCTCCGTCGTCCTCTCGTCCGTCGTCTCCTCCCAGGACTCCATCCACGCGAAATACGGCGGCGTCGTCCCGGAGCTCGCCTCGCGCAGACACATCGAGTCGATCATACCTGTAGTCGAAGAGGCGCTTTCCTCCTCCGGGGCCGCTCTCAAGGATATCGGCGGCATAGCCGTGACTCAGGGGCCGGGGCTCGTAGGGTCCCTCCTTATCGGCCTTACCTTCGCCAAATCCGTATCATACACGATGAAGATTCCCTTCACGGGCGTGAACCACATAGAGGCGCACCCGTTCGCCGCGTTCCTTAAAATTCGCGGAGAGGAGAAAGAGGCCCCCGGTTTTCCGGCCGTCGCCATGATAGTCTCGGGCGGGCACACGACACTCCTTCTCCTTAAAGACCATACCTCATACGAGATAATAGGCTCGACCCTCGACGACGCGGCAGGGGAGGCCTTTGACAAGGTGGCGAAACTCATCGGGCTCGGATACCCCGGCGGGTCCGCCATAGACAGGGTCGCTAAAGACGGCAACGCGGAGGCGGTCAGCTTCACGCGCCCCCTTATCTCGAAAGGGTCCCTCGACTTCAGCTTCAGCGGTCTGAAGACCGCTGTCCTTAACTTCGTAAGGTCAAAGGGCGAGCTAAGGCCCGAAGACGTCCCTGACCTTGCCGCGTCCTTTCAGGAGGCGGTCGTCGACGCTCTCGTCACCAAGGCCCTCTGGGCGCTCGATAAGACCGGCGCAAAAGACCTTATCGTCGCCGGGGGGGTCGCCTGCAACTCGAGGCTCCGGACAAAGGCCGCCTCCATGGCCGCAAAAAAAGGCGCGAGGCTCTTTATCCCGCCTCCAAGGTACTGCTCGGACAACGGCGCGGTCGTCGCGGCGCTCGGGTATCACCAGTTGAAAAAGGGGATCGTCGGCTCTATCGACATGAACGCTCTGCCCACGTGGGAGGGGTTCTAAGGTGGTTGGTGAGGGCAGGCGCGGAAAGAAAGGGGAGGAGGGGCGCGCTTCGGGGCTCCCGTTCCCGAAGAAGCGTCTCGGACAGCACTTCTTAAAAGACAAGAACATCATACGGAAGATCGTTTCGGCCGGCGCGGTCAAAGAGGGCGACATTGTACTTGAGATAGGGCCGGGCAGGGGGGCGCTCACGGGCGCGTTGCTTGAGACCGGGGCGGCTGTCGTGGCGATCGAGGCGGACAGGGACTTATCCGATTATCTGAAAAAAGAGTTCCCGACCGATAAGTTCCGTCTCGTAACGGGCGACGCCCTTAAAGTATCCTTTGCGGAGATAGCCGCGGAATCCGGGGCAAGGCTCAAGGCCGTCTCGAACCTCCCTTACAACATCTCGGGACCGCTCCTCGCCAAGTTCCTTGAGGAAAGGGCGGCCTTCTCCGTCCTCGTCCTCATGTTCCAGAAAGAGGTCGCCGAAAGGATCATAGCCCGCCCTGCTACAAAGGAGTACGGGACGCTATCCGTATACGCGCAGGCGTTTACCGACGCCCGGACCGCCTTCAACATCCCGCCGCACCTCTTCATACCGCCCCCGAAGGTCACTTCCACAGTCGTTGTGTTTGACGTGCTCGAAAGACCCAGGGTGGAGATAGTCGATGAGCGGCTTTTCAAGGCGGTCGTCCGGGCGGCGTTCGGCACGCGGAGGAAGACGCTCTTGAATGCGCTCGCCTCCCTTGGATATGAAAAGCCCCTCATCTCCGAGGCGCTCGCCAAGGCCGTGATAGACCCTGGGAGGAGGGGAGAGACACTGTCGATCGATGAGTTCGCCGCGCTCACGCGCGCTTTTTGGCCGCTTAAGGGCCGGCGGGAAGGGATTCTTTGAAAACATCTTTTTTACTATCGAAACAGCCGTATACAGTCTTGACTTTTTCCCCTGCCTGGGATACCTTGTTGTAATCCTCCTTTTGGCGAATCCCCCGTATATAAATGGAAAAATCGAGATATATCGCGATAGAAGGCCCGATAGGGGTCGGCAAATCGAGCCTGGCTGAGCTCCTTGCCAAGGAACTGAACGGCCGGACCCTCATAGAAGAGGTCGACGCCAACCCGTTCCTCCCCAAGTTCTACGGCGACATAAAGAAGTACGCGTTCCAGACGCAGCTCTTCTTCCTCATAAGCAGGTACCAGCAACAGAAGGAGATGACACAGCAGGAGCTCTTCAGCTCCACCGTAATCTCCGACTACCTCTTTGCCAAGGACAGGATATTCGCGTACCTGAACCTCGATGAGAACGAACTCAGCTTATATGAGCAGGTCTACAGGCTCCTCGACACCCGCATACCAAAGCCCGACCTCGTCATATACCTCCAGGCCTCGACCGACGTACTCCTTGAGAGGATCGGGAGGAGGAACCTCGATTACGAACAGGGTATAAAAGAAGGCTACCTGGAGAAACTCATCGACGCCTACAACAGGTACTTCTTCTACTACACCGACACCCCGCTCCTCGTCGTCAACACGACGGAGATAGACTTCGTCAACAACCCCGAGGACCTCACCAACCTCGTAAAAGAGATAAAGACCATGAAGGGCGGGTCACAGCACTATATACCGCTCTCCACCCGGCACCTGAAAAGCCTTTAAACCCGTTGTATAAAGGGCTTTTTTAGTCTATAATGGAATACCGGGCTTTCAGACGCTTGTACGCTTTTTTTGATACATAGACCTTCCGGGATATTCGCGGAAGGTCTTTTAGTTAGAGAGGCGCATGAAGAAGATAACGGTCCCCGAAATCCTTAAGATGAAGGCGGAAGGGAAAAAGATACCCGTCCTTACCGCCTACGACTTCCAGGCCGCGAGGATACTCGACGAGGCGGGGATACCCCTATTGCTCGTAGGGGATTCCTGCGGCATGGTCGAGGCGGGCTACGAGACGACGCTACCGGTTACGCTCGAGGAGATGATATACCACTGCCGGGCGGTAGCGCGCGGCAGGGCCTCGGCCCTTGTCGTCGCAGACATGCCCTTTGCCTCGTATCAGGTGAGCAGGAAAGAGGCTAAAAGGAACGCCTGCAGGCTCGTTAAAGAAGGCGGGGCAGAGGCGGTCAAGCTCGAAGGCGGCGTGAGAATGGCCGAGACCATAAGGGCGATAGCAGAGATGGATGTCCCTGTAATGGGGCACATCGGCCTTACCCCGCAATCCGTCCACAGGATGGGCGGCTACAAGGTACAGGGGAGGTCGAAGACAGAAGCAGAGGCTTTGCTCGAAGACGCTCGCTCGATAGAAGAGGCCGGGGCGTTCTCGATAGTCCTCGAGGGGATACCCGCGCCGCTCGCAAAGGAGATAACCGCGTCTCTCTCGATACCGGCCATAGGCATAGGCGCCGGCCCCGACTGCGACGGCCAGGTCCTTGTCGTAAACGACATGCTCGGCCTTATAGTCGGCAACAAGACCCCGAGGTTCGTGAAGAAGTACGCCGACCTCAACAGGATAATCTCGCTTGCGGTCGGGGAGTTCATAAAGGATGTCGAGGAGGGGAAGTTCCCCTCGAAGGAACATACTTATTGATTTAGAAGTTTTTCACCCCTCTTTTCTAAAGAGGGGGAGGGGAGATTATGAAAAGATCTTTTATAACCCCCCTTAAGTCCCCCTTTAAAAAGAGACCTTTGCATAAGACACTGGATCCCCGCTTTCGCGGGGATGACGGTATTGTTTTGTTTGTCATTCCCGAGGTTTTAATCGGGAATCCAGTTCCAAGAAACTGATCTTATACGGACATATGGTTTATGCAAAGGTCTCCTTTAAAAAAGGGGGATGATGGACATGGAAATAATAAAAGAAGTCACCCTCATGCAAGCGCGCTCGAAGGCCGCGAAGGCCGAAGGGCAAAAGGTCGTCTTCGTCCCCACGATGGGGTTTCTCCACGACGGACACAGGGAGCTCATCAAGGCCGGACGGAAGGCCGCGGGCAAGGACGGACTTCTCGTCCTGTCCATATTCGTAAACCCGGCCCAGTTCGGCCCCAAAGAGGACCTCTCCACCTATCCGAGGGACCTTGATAGGGACTTGAAAATGGCAGGGGAGGAAGGGGTAGACGCCGTA
>JACREV010000080.1 GCA_016218095.1 Deltaproteobacteria bacterium
CTATGTATTGGATAGCGGGTCAGTCGAGGCCGCGCCCGCCGACGCCTCTCAGGTGAGGGACGTGAAGATAACGGTCACGGCGGAGACCGAGGCTACAAAGGGGCTCTCCGGCGCGCCGAAGGTGAGGGAGATGACCGCCTCAGCGAGGCTCAGGAACAGATAAACGAAACGGGGGAGAATATGTTTGGAAAAATAATCGGTAACGAAAAAGGCATGGCGCTCGTAATCGCCCTCATCGCGCTCTTGCTCATGGGCCTTCTCGGCACCATGATGCACGCCAATTCCTCTTCCGAGACAAAGGCGGCGAGGAACTGGCGCGTGAAGCAGGACGCCTTCTACGCGGCCGAGCGGGCGCTCGAGTACGGCAGGAGCGACATGAACATCTACACGCAGATAGGGACCGGGACCGTGAACATACCGCTTACAGGCGTGAGCCTGCAGGACTCGAGGAGCGACGCGAGCGGGACCGTGACCTTCCTTTCAAAGGGCAACCCGCCGAGGGGCTCGGGCATGGACGCGACAGAGTTCGAGGCGAACTTCTTCGTAGTATCCGCCGAGGGCGACGGGCCCGCCAACTCTCACGCGGTGGTGGAGACGAACGTAGCGAGGATAATCCCGAGGAGCTGAAGATGCTGAGACTCATCCTTGCCTTCGCCGCGCTATTCGCGGCCATGGGTTCCAACGCCTGGGCGCTCGACCAGTACCCCGGGGACGCCGTCATCTACGGCGTCTCCACGGATACCCTGCAACCGAACGTCCTCATAATATTGGACAACTCCGGGTCGATGAGCGAGACGGTCGTCTCGGGCGACCCCTACAACCCCTCGACGGTCTACGGCGCGACGAACGGTTGTCAGGGACAGCCCTGCGAGACGAACAAGGTCTACAGGTGGAGGGCGATAGAGGGCAAATGGGTCCAGTACATAAACGACGTCAACTCCATCACCTGCTCGTCCGCTAAGAACTCGCTCCTTACTACCGGCACCTACCAGGGCAAGCTCAAGACCTCGGGCGCGTGCACCACCAACTCCGGGAGTTACGCCCTCGGCAACTACATAAACTGGCTGACGATGGGCGGAGGCTACCGCGCCAAGATGGAGATAGCGAAGGAGGTCCTCACGAACCTCCTCAACACGACCTCGGGCGTTAAGTTCGGCCTCATGATATTCAACCAGTCGAACGGCGGCCACATAGCCGGGGTAGGAGACAGCTACGGCTACAACGGTTATAACGCCTATGTAAAGGACATGGACGTCGTCTTCTCAGGGACGACGACGAACAGGCAGGCGCTCGTGAACACGATAAACAGCATAGACCCCTCGACCTGGACGCCGCTCGCGGAGACGCTCTTCGAGGCGATGAACTACTACAAGGGACAGCAAACGAGCTTCAACGGAAGTATCACCTACACCACGCCGGTCGAGTACAGTTGCCAGAAAAATTATGTAATACTCATAACCGACGGCATGTCGACCGAGGACAGGTCCCCGGTATTGAAGACCATATGCAACCAGGGAGACTGCGACGGCGACGGGTTCGAGCCCGCGAACGACCCGAACAAGGTCTACAACTACCAGGGCTCGGACTACCTCGACGACGTAGCGAAGTACCTATTCGACAACGACCTCCTGCCGGACACCTCGGACGAGAAGACCATCGGCAGGCAGACCGTACTCACCTACACCGTAGGCTTCGGCCTTGCCGGCGTGGCCTACGCCGAGGACCTCCTTCAGGAGACCGCGTACAACGGCGGCGGCGTCTATTATTCGGCCTCGTCGACCGCGGGCTTGAGCGAGTCGCTCCGCCAGATAATCGCCTCCATCGTAGAGGAGAACACCTCTTTCGTCGCCCCTGTCCTTCCGGTGAGCCCCGAGAACCGCACCTACACCGGCGACCGTCTCTACATGGGCTTCTTCATGCCGAAGAACAAGGCCTTCTGGTCCGGAAATCTGAAAAAATTCGGTCTTGATTCCGACGGCAACATCGTAGACAGGTACGGCGACCCCGCGACGAACTCCGACGGAAGCATAAGGGAAAACGCCGTTTCGTTCTGGAACACGGTAGCCGACGCGGGCGAGGTCGAAAGGGGCGGGGCAGGGGCGCTCCTCCTTACGAGGACGCAAGGAAGGAACATCTACACCTACACGGGGACGAACGCGAACCTTACCGTCTCGGCAAACGCCTTTACCTCATCGAACGCCCTTGTGACAGCCTCCGCCCTCGCCGTGGCCGACGATATTGAGAAGACGCGCCTTATAAATTACGTCCACGGTTACGACGCCTATGACGAGGACGGGAACGCGATAACGGATGAGTTGAGGGACTGGATACTCGGCGACATCCTCCACTCGAAGCCAACCGTCGTCGCGTACTCGACTTATTCTTCCGCGGAGGAAGGCGACTGTTCGCTCAACAGGTCGATAATCTTCCTCGGCGGCAACGACGGCATGCTCCACGCCTTCAAGGACTGCGACGGGAGCGAGCTCTGGGCCTTCATACCGCAGGACCAATTGCCGAACCTCAAGTACCTCTACGGCTCCACCCATACCTATTTCGTCGACTCCTCTCCGTCGACCTATGTCTATGACGCCAACGGGAACGGCTACATAGAGCCTGCCAACGGCGACAAGGTAGTGATCGTCTTCGGCGAGAGGAGGGGCGGGGGCTTTTATTACGCCCTCGACGTCTCGGACCCGTCATCTCCCGTCTATCTCTGGAGATTAAGCTCGACGGAATCCCCCTCGGGCGTCAATACCGATTATGCGGAGCTGGCCGAGACATGGTCTGAGCCGGTCATCACCAAGGTATCGATTGAGTCCGGCGGCACGGACGTAACAAAGGTCGTGGCGTTTGTCGGCGCGGGCTACGACAATTCATCCGAAGACCAGGAGCCCGCGGCCTCGTCAACGAAAGGCAGGGGCGTATACGCGATAGAGATAGCGACCCTTGCAAACGGCGCCCCTTCCTTCTCATTGAGCGGCAGGAAGGTCTGGGGGTACACGACAGCGCAGAACTCCGCGCTCACGAGGTCTATCCCGTCACAGTTATCCGCGCTCGACGCAAACGGCAACGGCTACGTGGACAGGCTCTACGCCGGGGACGCCGGAGGGGGTGTGTGGCGGTTCGACGTCGGCGGTAATATTGCCTCGTCCTGGAGCGGCAGGAAGATATTCCAGTCCAACCCCGGCGCGGACTCATCCTCGGGGAGGAAGGTGTTCTACAAGCCCGCGGTGACGCTCGAGACAGGATACGAACTGCTCTTCTTCGGCACAGGCGACAGGGAGCACCCTGTCTCGACGGACACGGTCGACAGGCTTTACGCGGTGAAAGACACTGGCCAGGCCGCCTCAAAATCCGAGACCGATCTGATCGACGCGACGAGCGCGTCGTCGGTCAACATATCGCCCTACTACGGGTGGTATATAAAGCTCTCAACGAACGCCGGAGAGAAGGCGCTCGCGCAGGCCTCGGTCTTCGGAAGGGCCGCATACTATACGACCTACGAGCCCTCGAGTGTCGTTAACATCTGCTCTGCCGGGGCCGGCACTTCAAGGCTGTACTCGCTCGAGTACCTCACTGCCGGGGCGGCCTACAACTACAATACGTCCAACGATACCCAGTCCTCCGTTGTAAAGGACTCGACAGACAGGTCAAAGGAAATAGGCTCGGGGATCGCCTCCGGCGTGGTCACAGTCGTCGGCCCTGGCGGGTTTACCGCCCTCATCGGCTCGGGAGGCTCTATCGTAAACCCGGACGTCCGGCAGAGCGGATCAAGCATTCCCACTTATTGGAGGGAGGTGCGCTGATGGAAAGGCTTCTTGCGATAATGGTACTGGTCGCGGCGCTGGTAACCGCGTCAGCGGTATTGGCCGGGGACGGGGAAGGTGAAGGGGAGGAGCGCTTCATCCAGGGCATTATAAGCTCGTACGGGACATCATCGGTCGTACTTAACGAGAGACAGACCGTCAATATAAAACCTGAGACGAGGTTCTTCGATTCGAGCGGCAACGATTCGAGCTTCTACAGGCTCTCCGATTACAAATGGCTCTATGTCGAGGGCGCGCCGGGAGAGGCCGGGTCGATAGACGCTGAAAAGATATACTTCCTCCCGAAGTACATAAGCGGGAAGGAAAGATACAGATACGAGTACATGCAACTCCCGTGAGAAAGATATGAAAAGGTCGTTAATTCCCATCCTCTTTCTGGCGCTTTCGATACAGGCGTGCGGGCGGACACCGGCGGCGCCTGAGCATCCGGAGCATAAGGAGGCCGCCCAGTTTACCGTGAGCCTCATCCCCGAGTCCCCGAGGGCCGGGGATGCCCTCAGGGCCGTCGTAACCGGAGGGGACGAGATCTCTTTCCGCTGGGGGCGTAACGGAGAGGCGATGGAGAACTCCGCCGACGTACTCGCGACCATTGGGTTCAGGAAGGGAGACAGGGTCAGCGTCGTCGTGACCTCAAGTGGAAGGGAGGCCTCGGCCGAAGCGGTGCTACTCAACTCTCCCCCGGTAATCAGGTCCGTCGAAATAAGCCCGAAGTCTTTCAATAAGTCGACCGGCGTGAAGGCCGCCCCCGAAGCCAACGACACGGATAATGACAGGATAGAGTACGGATATGAGTGGTACGTCAATAACGAGCGTGTATTTGAAGAGAGCGGAGCGGCCCTTGACGGAAGATATTTCAAGAGGGGGGACGCCGTCTCGGTGCGGGTAGTCTCTTCAGACCGTGAAGGCTCCAGCGCGTTCCGTACGGACGCCGGGGCCGCCGTGAACGCCCAGCCGAGGTTCATCTCCGAGCCCCCAGGGGATTTTTCAGGGCAGTTCCTCTACTCACCTAAAGCCTCTGACCCCGACGGGGACGAAGTAAAGATATCCGTGGCAAAAGGACCCGAAGGGGTGAAGATAGAGGGGGGGAGGCTCGAGTGGGATACGAAGGGGCGGAAAGGGACGTTCGAGGTGGTCTTATCAGCGGACGACGGCAACGGGGGAGAGGCCTTCCAGCGCTTTGAGCTTAAGGTGAACGATGAGAAGTGAACGTGGATATACGCTCCTGGAGACGCTCGTCGTGCTCGCGATAGTCGCAGTCATCTCAGCCGTGGCCGTTCCCCAGCTCTATAAATGGCGGCAGTCCTCGCTCTACAAGGAGGCCGCCTGGGGGGTCGTCTCGGCCTTCCGGCTCGCGAGGGACTCGGCGCTTTCCACAAACCTCGAGCACAGGGTCGAGTTCGATATCGACGCCAAGAGGTTCAGGCTCGCAACCGGCAACCTTTCTTCGGGCAGCACTTTGTGGACCGGCGGGCCCTGGACGGAGCTCGCGACCGAGGTCAAATGGTCGAGCGGGCCGGCCTGCGACGGGACCGCCGACCTTAACGTCAGGTTCAAGACGAACGGCTCGACGGACTCCGCCGCCATCTGCGTAAAGGACGTCGAGAACGCCCTGAAATACAGGGTCGCTGTAAACGCCACGAGCGGGAGGGCCGCGATAGATTGAATCTTTGGCTGGGCTTGCGGGAGGCATGTACAACCTGAGGGGTTGCGGGCGAGCCCGCAACCCCTCAGGTTTTTATTTGTGAACCCCTAATGGAAAGACCTTATCTGCTCTGGCGTGAACTTCGCCAACTCGATTATCTTCGCCTTTCCGCGTATGAACTCGGGTATGAGCTCCCTGACGTCGGCTTCATTCTTCGCGTCCACAAGGGCATACCCGGTATGGTCGCCCTTGGAGCAGCCCCAGAGGAACTTATCGAGCACGTCCGGCCCCTTTGCGAGGAGCCCGTCCAGCTCTCTAAGGCACTCTTCCTTGGTGTGCGGGGTCTCAAGAAGGTACTTCATTCAAATCACCTCCTCTTGTTGAAAACGATTTTCAACTTCCTGTTCTAATCTTATCTCAAAATGGCCGGGTTTCAATATGGCGCGAGGTTCCGGAAGCCCACAGTTGAGATCCGGCGGATTTTGGACTATATTGGAAAGAATATATCCCACATCGAGAGGTGCTTATGGAACTCGGTCTCAAGGGCAAGTCGGCGATCGTCACCGGAAGCAGCCGCGGAATAGGGGCGGCGATAGCAAGGTCGTTGGGCAGGGCCGGGGCAAAGGTGGCCGTCAATTACTTCAGGTCACGCGACATGGCGGAGACGGTAGCCGGCGAGATAGCAGGCTCCGGAGGCGAGGCCTTTGCCGTGAAGGCCGATGTCACGATGAAGGACGAGGTCGAAGCGATGACGGCCGAGACGATAAAACGGTTCGGCAAAGTGGACATACTCGTAAACAACGCGGCGATAGGGTTCCCGATGAAGCCGTTTATGGACCACTCGTGGGATGAGGTCGAGGCGAAGATGTCGGGCGAGATGAAGGGGATATTCTTCACGACCCAGGCCGCGGTCCGGGACATGATGAAGAGAAAGTACGGGAGGATAATCCACATATCGAGCGGCCTGTCCCGTTACGCCTCGGAGAACTTCTTCACCCACGCCGCGGCAAAGGCCGCGATGGACAGCTCCGCGCGCGTGATGGCAAAGGAGCTCGGGCCCATGGGCATTACAGTGAACGTCATAGGCCCGGGGCTCATCCCGACGGACGCGACCGCTGGGTTCCCGAAAGAGATGTTCGACTTCATCGCGAACTCGACACCCTTGAAGCGCATCGGCGCCCCTGACGACATCGCCGGGGCCGTCACGTTCCTCGCCTCCGACATGGCGCGGTTCATAACCGGACAGTATATCCACGTTAACGGCGGCACGTTCATGCCGTAAAGGAAGGGGAGGCAAGGTGTGGGTGAAGCGTTCACCCACACCTTCCTCTATGATAATAGAGAGGCGACCAGCCCATCGACCGTCGGCCGCTTGAGCGCATAAGACGCTTCCCTGTAAGCGCATATTTTTTAGAGGCTCCAATGCCCCCTATTTTTAGTCCCGGAGGTGCATGGATCTGCAAAGAGTGATATATTAGGCGTAAAATCAGAGTTGACCCGGGTGTCGCAACGCGGGCAACAGGGCCATGAAATCATGAAAAATATACTGAACGAAGAGACCATCATGAAGTTCCAGCGTTTCATAGCCCCGGCCCCGGACCACATCTCCATTATAAGCAGGGACTACCGTTATCTGGTGGTGAACGACACCTACCTTGCCGCGCATGGGAGAGAGCGGGAGGAAATAGTCGGGAGGACGGTCGCGGACCTCTTGGGAGAGGATATATTCCTCCGGATCAAGGGCTACCTCGACAGCGCCTTATCGGGAGAGGTAGTAAACTTCTCGGCGTGGATCGACTTCGCGGGCATAGGCAGGAGGTACATGAACGTCGTCTATTACCCGTTTATCGGCGAAGACGGCGAGGTCTCCGGGATAGTCGTCAACTCGCGCGACCTGACAGAGCTCAGGGAGGCCCAGGAGAGGCTCAGGGAATCCGAGGAGAAGTACAGGCACCTCTTCGAGCACCTGAACGACGCGGCGATGCTCGCCGATGCCGGGACCGGCATCATCCTCGACACCAATAAGAAGGGGGAAGAGCTCCTCGGCAGGACCCGCGACGAGATCATAGGCATGCACCAATCCAATATCCACCCAAGGGGCGGAGAAGAAGACTACCGCGGCAGGTTCGCGCGTCATGTGGCCAAGGGCAAGCTCGCGGACTACGTCGGGGAGGTGGAGAGGAAGGACGGGACCATCGTCCCGGTCCATATCAGCGCGGAGGCGCTCGCGCTCGGAGACAAAAGGCTCATACTCGGCATATTCAGGGACATGACCGAGGCCAGGAGGCTTGAGGCCGAGATGCTCAAATCCCAGAAGCTCGAGTCGATCGGCCTCCTCGCCGGAGGCATAGCCCACGAATTCAACAACGTACTTACCGGCATATACGGGAACATCTCCCTTGCCAAGATGATGCTCAGCCCCGCGGGCAGGCCCTACGAGGCGGTCTCGCGCGCCGAGGCGGCTACACTCCGGGCCGGGGACCTTACCAAACAGCTCCTTACGTTCTCGCGCGGAGGGACCCCGGTAAAGAGGGCCGTCTCCATAAAGGACGCCGTCCGTGAGTGGTGTTTCCTTGCATCCCGAGGGTCTCAAGCGAAGTGCGAATACGATATCGAGGAAGACCTCCGCTACGCCCATATAGACGAGGGGCAGATAGGGCAGGCCGTGCGCAACCTCGTCCTTAACGCGATAGAGGCGATGGGCGGGGGCGGCATCGTAAGGGTAACGGCAAGGAACGAAGACGCCCTTGACCACGCGCTCCCGCCAAGGGAGGGCGGGTATGTGTCCGTCTCCATAGGGGACGAGGGGCGCGGCATCCCTGAAGAGGACCTGCAACGGATTTTCGACCCGTTCTTCACCACAAAGGAGAAGGGGAGCGGGCTCGGGCTCGCGGCGGCGTATTCCATAGTAAAGGCGCATGAGGGGCATCTGACCGTGCGGTCGGCCCCCGGCTCCGGGAGCGTGTTTCGCATGTGCCTGCCGGCGGTTTTGAAGCCGAAGGACGAGGCGGAGGACAAAGGCGGCCAAGGGCAATGCGGCAAAAGGATACTGCTCATGGACGACGAGGAGATGATAAGGGAACTCGCGGGAGAGATGCTCCCGATGCTCGGATACGAGGTCGAGGTCTCGAAAGACGGGGATGAGGCCGTTTTGAAGTATACGAAGGCAAAAGAGGAGGGAAAACCCTTTGACCTCATCATCCTCGACCTCACCGTCCCGGGAGGGACCGGGGGCAAGGAGGCGTTGAGGAGGCTTAATGACATAGACCCGGGTGTCAGGGCGATAGTATCGAGCGGGTACTCGAACGACCCGATAATGGCCGATTACGGGAGTTACGGGCTTAAAGGGGTGATAGCGAAGCCCTTTGATATAAAGAGCTTGAGGGAGGCGGTAAGGTCCGCGCTCTCCGATAATTGAACCGGAAGGTCCTTTCAGTCCTCATGCCCGTAGCCTTAAGGGCGCAGACCCTCCGTATAAAACCTCTCATCTGCAGTGCGAAAGCCCCCTCTTTTCCAGGTATTTCTGATGGTATTCCTCAGCGTCATAGAACCGGAGAGCGGGCGCTATCTCGGTTACGACCGGGCTTTTGAGGGCGCCCTTTTCCTCAAGCCTCTTCTTTGAGGCGCGCGCGATCCGCTCCTGCGCCTTGTCGAAGTAAAAGATCGCGGACCTGTACTGGTTCCCTACGTCCGGCCCCTGCCTGTTCAGTGTAGTCGGATCGTGTATCGACCAGAAGACCTCTATAAGCGCCTCGTAAGAGACGACCGCCGGGTCGAACTCCACGAGCACCGATTCAGTGTGTCCGGTAAGCCCGGTGCAGACATCCTCATAAGTAGGGGCCTCGGTATCCCCGCCTGTGTAGCCGACCCTTGTCGAAACGACGCCCCTTACGTTCCTGAAGGCCTCCTCCACCCCCCAGAAACACCCGGCGGCAAAGACGGCCTTTTCGGTATCCATTCAAATACCTCCATTGAAACTGTCGATTAAAGCGCAACCACGCGTAAACTCTCAAGTAATTTTATCACAAAAACGAAGCGTTGTCCCGGCGGGTGCTACCTGAATATGATCTTGAGTATCAGGATGGTGAAGACGAGGATGAAGGATACGATATTGGCCGCTATAACCGGAATGGAGCCTATGAGGAACCCGTAGATTATCCACATGACGATACCGAGGGAGAGGATGAGGAACATCCAGAGCGAGACGTCCTTGGCCGAGCGCGACTTCCAGGTCTTGAAGACCTGAGGGAGGAAAGAGACGGTCGTGAGAGTCCCGCCCACAAGCCCTAATATGGTGATGGAATCCATAATGTTATGCCCCCTCCCGATATGTTATTAGATAAGTATTTGGAAGTCAACCGGTTGGCTTGCCTCCCCCTTTCGCGGTTTGACATCGCGGCATAGGGGGATAGACTCGATTGTAAGGGCCTTTTGCGTTAAGGGTTTCTTAGCGACAGGTTATGACAGGCAAGGGAAAGAGAATACTCCTCGTTGAGGACGACCCCGACGCCGTAGAGCTTACGCTCATCGGGTTCAGGGAGAGCGGCATCGAGTGCGACATAACCGTCGCCCTCGACGGCCCGGAGGCGCTCGATTACATCTTCTCTTCCGGGAAGTGTAACGGCAGGAGGAGGGAGATGCCTGCGCTCGTACTGCTGGACCTGAACCTGCCCAAGGTATCCGGGCACGAGGTCTTGAAAAGGCTAAAGGCTACATCGAAAAATTGCTCTTTTTCCTGACTGCTCGGCGCAGGGGCAAAGTTGGCATGGAGTCTCCGGGTCAAACAATGCTCCAGCCGTTTGATACGGATTTGCCCGTCCGGCAAGGACTGCATCAGGGCGAAAATAAAAATGCTCACATATTACCATATATGCTGCGCTTTTTATTTCCGCCCTTCCTTGACCTCAGAAAAAATATCTAATTTTTAGAGGTAGCCTAAAGGATGACAGGAGGACGGAAGGGGTCCCGGTCGTGATATTCTCGGTCTCGAACGAGGAGAGGGACAGGGACCTCGCCTACAGAAACCGCGCGAACAGCTATATAAGAAAGCCGGTGGACTTTGAAAGGTACAAGGAGGTGTTGAAGGGGGTAGCCGATTACTGGCTGTCGCTTAACGAGCCCCCGCCGTTTTGATCGTCCGTCCGGCACTCCTCCGCCGTCTTCTTCTCGATCATCCTCAACTTCCTTTCGAGCTCCATCACATATCTCGTCTTCTCCTGCACATCGACCCTGTAGATGCGGAGCTCTTCCATGTTCTCGCCAAAAGCCCTGTTCCTGTCCCGGAGCTCGTTTATCTCCCTCTGCGCGAGTATTATCTCGCCTTTGAGGCGCTCGGCCTCTTTTTCCCCTGAGACCCTTGTGAGGAACGTCGCGAGTCCGAGAAAAAGCGGTATGATGATTATCGCGACGGCAGGCAGGCCCATCAGCCCCTCCAGTTGGTTGCCAGAATATATAAAGCAATTCCAGTGCCATCGCTATCGCCAGGGAAAGGCGCGCGTTTTAAAGGGGTTTTCGTAAGCGCGTTTCTCCGCCTCCGGCGAGGTGTAAATGATTTTTACGCGGGCCCGGGGCCCCGTCCGGGGCAGTGCGCGTTTTCCCTTGATCCGCGGGTACTTGCAAAAGGGCCCCGTTCGTAAAGGATATTGCGCCGGCGTAGACTGCCGTTTACTAAATAAGGAAGCGATGGGCAAAAAGGTGTATAATATCAGTCAGTGATCGGATGAAGACGCTATTTTCATGGCTTATATGGATGGAGGGCAGGGCCGAGGAGCTCTACGCGAGGGCATCTGCCGCGTTTTCCGCAAACGACAGGGAGCTTTCGGGATTTTTCAAGGCCCTCTCCGTGGAGGAGGCCGCCCACAGGTTCATGATCGAGAGGGCCTCCGGGTTCATAAAGGGGCGGGATCTCGTATCGCCGGTTACCCTGGACGAGGCCGCAATGGAGGAGATGGATGAGCACTTCTCTAAATGCGAAAAGATGATCGACGGCGGGCCCCTCGACAGGACGGCGTTCCTGGAGTGCGTCGTAAAAGCCGAGTTCTCGGAATGGAACGACCTCTTCCGGTTCGCGATAAACAGTTTCAAATCCGAGTCGAGCGAGTTCGTCGAGGCCGCGGTCAGCGTCCAGCACCACAAGAGGCGCATAGAGGAATTCATCGAAGGCAGGGGGGAGCTCAAAGACCTGCTCGACAGGATAAGGGGCATCCCAAGGGTCTGGGAAGACAGCATCCTCGTAGTCGAGGACGACGAGGACATAAGGGAACTCTTGAAAGAGGTGCTCTATAAAGAGGGGCTGGTCGACGCGGTCAGTAACGGCAGGGAGGGGCTTGAAAAGATCGAGGAGAGGTATTACTCCGTCATCATGAGCGACCTGGAGATGCCGGTGATGAACGGGATCGAGCTCTACAAGGCCGCCTCCGCGAAGTACCCGGGCATAGGGGAGAGGTTTATTTTTTTCTCAGGCTCGCTCGACGGAACGTCAGCCGAGTTCCTGAGAGAAAACGGCCTCAAGTGCCTGCCGAAGCCTTCGACGATACGGGAGATAAGAAAGGCGGTCGCGGGGATACTCAGCGTCTGATCACTTGAAAAGGTCCTTGAGGTTTTTGAACGGGTCGTCCGTTTTCTGAGCGGCATCCGTTTCCCTGAACTCGAAGAACTCGCAGAAGTTCGCCTTGTCCTTGTCCTTCACCCTCTCGGCCGAGGTCTCCCTGCACTCGTTGTAAGAATCCCTGTCATGGAAGGCGCAGTTCCGGCAGACCTTGAGGTCAGAGCCGCAGTGGGTACACGCATCCCCCCTGCCGGGCCTCGCAATATCAACCGGTTTCTTGCAGTGGAAGCAGGACTTCATCTTTAAATATTAACACAATCCGTCCCGGAATCGATTCATAAAAAAACAAATATAGTCCGCCCGTCAGAGGGCTTGTTTATTTTTCAAAAACTGAAGCGTTGGTAAAAAGATCACACCTCCACATCTTGTCCGAACCTTCAAGCCTGTGCCTAGCCCATTTTTGTTTGCTTAACGATTAAAATGTGGTAAGTTCAACAATAAGTTACAATCCTGGTCTACAATCGGCCGTCAACGGCGGCGCATTCCCTTCGAGTCATAAACTTCCAAAGGCCCGGCTTGACGCAGGGATCGATAAGCATGAAGAAAAAGGAAGCTATCCAGCGTAAAGTGGTTGCCTCCATGCTCCTTGTCGGCATGATCCCGGGTATCGTCATAGGGGGGCTCGGTTATCTCGCGGGTGTCAATGCCCTCAGGGATTCGATCGGCGCAAATTTTCAGGAGATCGCCAAGGAGACCGCCGACAAGGTAGAGATAATGCTTAACAAGGTTGTGCAGGACGCCCAAAGCCTCGCCCTCTCCCCCTACATAAAGTCGGCCGTTATCAGGGCCAACGCCGCATACGATGGAAAAAGCGAAGCGCTTATAACCGGTCCGCTCGAAAAGGACCTCAAGAAGAACGGCCCCGGGTCGGGCGCGCCTTCAGGCTCTCCCGCGGACAGCCTCTCGGGTTATCTTAAAGATTATCAGAACCAGCGCATGGGGGAGTACGGCTCCATAATTGTAATAGACGGGGCAGGCAGGGTCATAGCGTCCACGGACGGGCTTGAGAGCCATAACCAGGCTACGGAGAGCTGGTGGGATACGACCTTCGTAAAAGGAAAGGTCTTCGTAAGCGCCGTGACGCCCGACGAGAGGCCGCACGCGTATTCCCTGTCGATAGCCGTACCCGTCATGGACGGCGATGAAAGGCCGCAGGGGGTCCTGAGGATGACCTATGACGTAAAGGATATCTTCAGGGTCGTAACCGACGTGAAGATAGGAAAAACCGGCCACGCCAATCTAGTCACCACCGAAGGCACTCTGGTGGTCTGTCCTATATTCCCGCCCAAGAGCCACAAGGTCAATGATAAGCTGATCGGTCAGATCAATACCGGCAGACCCGGCTGGGGCATCGCCGAAGACGACGCGCACGGAGGAAAAAACTCCCTCATCGGCTTCGCCCCGGTCGTCTCCACCCACCACATGGGGCTCGACAAGATCGGCATAAAAAGGTGGTATATCTTCGTAAGACAGCTCCCCGAAGAGACATACGCCCCGATGTACTCCCTTCTTTGGAAGGCATCCATGCTGGGGCTTATCCTGGTAGCTGGTCTGCCTGTCCTGGGGTTCTACGCCGCCAGAAGGATCATAATGCCGCTCCGCCTTCTCAAGGAAGGGGCGGAATCGATAAGCCGGGGCCGTCTGGACCATCGCCTGGACATCAAGACAAACGATGAGATCGAGCAGCTCTCGGAGGCCTTCAACAGGATGGCGGACAACCTGGAGAAGAGCAACAGGGACAGGCAGACGTATCTCAGCCGGCTCGAGGAATCCGAGGAGAGGTACAGAACGCTTTTTGAACACGCCGAGGACTCGATGATGATGCTCGACCCCGAAGGCAGGGCTATCGCGGTGAACGAACGGGAGGAGGAGGTCATAGGATACCCGAAAGACGCGATATTGGGCAGGGAGTTCGCCGGGATCGTGGCCGGCGGGGACAGGGACGCGTTCACAAGGCTTTTCAAGAGGGCGCTGGAAGGCGAGAAGCCTCCCACAACGGAGATCAAGGTCCTCAGCGGCTCTGGCGGGCTCCTTACGATGGAGATGAGCGTTACAGGCATAAGGATGGGCGGCAGGAGCGCCTTTGCGCAGCTGCATCTGAGGGATATAACGAAAAGGAAGGTCCTTGAAGAGGAGATAAGGCTGGAAAGGGACAAGCTGGAGACCATCATCGAGAGCATGGGGGACGGCCTGGACATAGTGGACATGAACTTCAGGATCCAGTACATGAACGACAAGTTCCTGAGCATCTTCGGCAAGGAGGCGCTCGGAAAGACCTGCTACAGGGTCTACGCGGGCAGGGAGACGCCATGCGACGAGTGCCCGGTCGTGAAAGGGATTGAAAGGATAGGCATACTCGAGGTGAACGTCCAGGGCCGGTCCTTCATGATAACGCACTCTCCGCTTAAGAACCTCGACGGCACCACGTCGACCCTCGAGATATTCAAGGACATAACCGTAAGGAAGTCGCTGGAGAGGGCCATCAAGGAATCCGAGGAGAGGTACAGGACGCTGTTTGACCACGCCGAGGACTCGATGCTGATGCTCGACTCCGAAGGCAGGGCCGTAGCCGTAAACGAGAGGGAAGAGGAGATCATAGGATATCCGAAAGACGCGCTCCTGGGCCGCGCCTTCGCGGCGGTCGTGGACGAAGAGGACAGGGACGCGTTCACCGGACTTTTCAAGAGGGCGCTTGACGGTGGAAAAAACCCGGCCTCGGAGATCAAGGTCCTGGGCCGCGGCCGCACGCTTACGATGGAGATGAGCATTACGGGGATAAGGATAGGCGAGAGGAGCGCCTTTGCGCAGGTACATCTCCGGGACGTCACGCGCAGAAAGGTACTCGAGCAACAGCTCCTGAGGTCCGAAAGGCTTGCGGCCCTGGGGCGACTGTCCTCGACCCTGGTCCACGACCTCAGGAACCCGATCATAGGCATCAATAAAACGCTCGAAGGGCTCCTGTGCACAATGGGGTCCCGGAGCCCGGAGGAGGTAAAACGGGTGCTCGCCGACCTTGCCTCAGGCAGCGGGCTTCTCATAGGGATGGTCAACGATGTGCTTGACGTCTATCGCAACAGCTATGAGACCCTTCCGCTTATAATTTCGGACTTCTCCGTTTCCGAGGCGATACATGAGGCGTTAAAGCTCTTCCATGCGGAAGTGGAAGAGCGCAGGGTGTCTGTGGTCCTGGAAAACAGAGGCGGCCCCGTGGAGATAAAAGGCGATAAAAGGCGGCTTCAAAGGGTATTTATAAACCTTCTCGATAACGCCATAAAGTATTCGCCTCCGGGCGGCAGCATCAGGATATCGTTTGAACCTGTCCCGGAGGAGGCGGACCGCTGGATGTTATTCAGGATCGAGGACGAAGGGCCGGGCATCCACCCCGCCGACCTTTCGCTCGTCTTCGAGCCTTTTCACAGCAAGGACAAGAAGGCCAGTAAGACCGGAACCGGTCTCGGACTTTATTTCTGCAGGGTCGTGGTGGAGCTTCACCGGGGCAGTATTTGGGCCGGGAACAGGAAAGACGGGAGCGGAGCGGTTTTTTACATCAAGCTCCCCCTTGGAGGGGCATATGCGGATTAAGATACTGATAGCCGACGACCAGAGGCTCTTCCGCCAGGGCTTGAGAAGCCTTCTTGAGCAGGCTGAAGACCTGGAGGTTGTGGGGGAGGCCGCCGACGGACAGGACGCGTTCACAATGGTGCAGAAGACCGGCCCTTCCATCATACTCATGGACGTCGAGATGCCCAAACTCGACGGCATAAACGCGACCCGCATGATCCTTGAAAGGTACCCGCATATAAGGGTGCTTATGCTCTCCGTGCACAACGACGACGAAAGGGTCGTCTCGGCGATCCAGGCCGGGGCCGCAGGCTACATCCTCAAGGACGCGGACCACAACGAGTTCATAAGGATCATAAGGAGCACCCATAGCGGCGAACCGATAACCTCGCCTTTCCTGGCGGACCTTACGCAGCGGATACAGGGAAGGCAAAGCCCCTCCAGGACGGACGAAGAGATTAAAAGAGAGATAAGGGAAAGATACCCTTTGACGGAGCGCGAAGGGGAGATACTCGTCCATCTCCTCAAGGGCATGAGCAACAAGGAGATCTCGGATGCCGTGTGCGTTTCGACTGAGACGATAAAATCCCACCTGCAGAATATCTATAAAAAGCTCGGCGTAAAGAGCAGGATCGAGGCCGCCGTCCTCTTCCTGAAAAACAATCCGTAAAGAAGGGAAGTAAAAGCGCAAAGTTTTAACCTCCTGCGTTATTGGATGCACCCCTCATCCGCCTCTGTCTCCCGAAAACAGGATTTTGAAGCCGCTCACCCGTTCGGGGGATGTCTTTCCCTGGAATAAGCCATAAAAATCATACCTATTGGGAATTTACTGCGTCCTGCCCCGGGAGTATCATTAATCCATAGCCCGTAAGCGGGTAAGCCGCCGTGCCTGAAAAAGGAGGTATTGATGAAAGACCTGAAGGCGTCAACTCTCCTGGTGCTTCTCATAAATACGGTTCTTCTCTGCGGCGCCGCCCTGGCCGCCGAAGACTTAAGCCCCAGGGTCCCGGCCGACAAGATCGCGGCGGCGAAGGAATTGAGGAACCCCATAGCCGCAGGGGATTCAATGCAGGAGGCCAAAAAAATCTTTACGGGAAAAGGGAGGTGTTATACCTGCCACGGGCTCTCGGGCAGGGGGGACGGCCCTGCCGGGTCTTCGTTCAACCCGCGGCCAAGGGACTTCACGGACGCCCAATGGCAAAGGATGAGAACGGACGGGGAGATATTCTGGGCCATAAGCGAAGGCACTGAATACGGGATGATCCCTTTCGGCGGTATCTTAAGCGAGAAAGAGCGGTGGCTCGCGGTCGATTACATCAGGGAACTGGGGAAGAACAGGGACATAAGCCATGAGACCGCCGCAAGCGGGGAGTTGGGCGTTACGAAATGAGTGCAAAAACATACCATGGAGGAAGAATATGGGAATAAGAAGTAAGACAGCTTCTGTACTGGCGGCCGCGGCTATGGCATTTTGCCTGTCCAGCCCGTCAGGCGTCTGGGCCCTGGAGGAAAAGGCGGTCATAACCTCTGCCCCGAATGTGCCTCCCCCGATTACCCGGACCGCTCCGGCCAGGGTGGTCATGGAGATGGAAACGACGGAGCAGAAAGGCAGGCTTGCCGACGGGGTCGAGTACGAATTCTGGACATTCAACGGCACGGTGCCGGGGCCGTTCGCAAGGGTGAGGGTGGGCGACACCGTCGTATTCCGCCTTAAGAACAGCGAGAGCAGCCAGAACATCCATTCGATAGACCTGCACGCCGTAACGGGTCCGGGGGGAGGAGCAAAGGCTACCCAGACCATCCCGGGCGGCCATACCGCCTTTGAGTGGAAGACCCTGAACCCCGGTCTCTACATCTACCACTGCGCCACCTCGCATATCCCGACGCACATCGCAAACGGGATGTACGGCCTTATCATGGTGGAGCCTGAAAAGGGCATGCCCAGGGTGGACCATGAATACTACGTCGTGCAGGGGGACTTCTACACGGCGGGCAAGTTCGGGGAAAAAGGCTTTCAGCCCTACTCGGTCGAGAAAGGAAGGGATGAGAAGGCCGAGTATGTGGTATTCAACGGGAGCGTGGGCGCGGTCACCGGGCCCGGCGCCCTCAAGGCAAAGGCCGGGGAGACGGTGCGTCTCTACGTCGGCAACGGCGGGCCTAACCTTGTGTCGGCCTTCCATGTGATCGGAGAGATATTCGACAAGGTCTATCAGGAAGGCGCGATGGGCTCCGAGCCTGCCAGAAATGTCCAGACCACGATGATACCTCCGGGAGGCGCGGCCATAGTGGAGTTCAAGGTGGATGTCCCGGGGTCTTACATCCTCGTGGACCACAGCATCTTCCGCGCCATTGACAAGGGCGCCGTAGGCATACTCGACGTGGCCGGTAAAGATTCGGCCCAGGTCTTCATGCCTGTAAAGACAGGCTCAGAAGACGGCGGCCATTGAAAATGAGGCTGGCCGTATCATAAGGCAAGTAGCCGTGAACAGGAACGGGTTCGTTTCGAAGACCCCCTGCGGATCTTGCAGGGGGTCTTCGATCGATTGATTTTTTTCAGGGGCTGAGAAAGCGGCAGACCCTTGTTTTTGGCTGGGAGGGATGCTAAAAAGAGCCCGCGTTTTATCGGGACTGACATTTTTAAAGCCCGAATTGCCCTGCCCTGTAGGAGGAGAATATCCCCGAAGGCCTCCTCACCTTGAAATCCCTTATGACTTTTTTTGTGTCGGTATCGTAGACGGCTACCCGGTCCTCTTCCCTGATTGATACATAGGCCGCCTCGCCCTTTGCCGTGAACTGCGGGTCAATGGCGCCCTTGCCGGCGTCTATCCTGTCCTTCACCTCTAAGGTTTCGGTATCTATTATCTCTATGAGACGCTCTTCCGGGCCCCCAGGCGCTCCGGTATTGTCTACCCAGACCTCACGGCCTCCGGGCCTTGCCACGACGAAAAGGCCGGTCCCTGAGATGGGGATGGATTTTTTAAGCGACCAGTTTTCGGTATCGTATACGAGCACCCGTTTTTTCCCAAAGGCAGGGACAAAGGCGTACCTCCCTGATATGGCCCAGGACTCGAAGTGCGGTATGTGGTGGACCGGCGCGGCCTTGTCCCCCGTAGCCCTTCTCTCGCTCACGTCTATCTTTCTTATCGTGTCGAGCCTCCAAGTGTCCACAAGCCCCATCCAATCCGATTTTTCAAAACCCACAACGTAATACCTGCCGTCCGGGGTGATGAGCTGGTCGTAGGGGGTCTCTCCCGCGCCGTCGAATTTTTTTATTACCGGGAACCCTTCTGCCTTCATGTCCACTACCCAGACGGAGTTGCCTTCCATGAGGGCGAATATCATGAGGTTATCCGGGGTGTCGAGCGGCCCTACTGTGCGCGAGGGCGGGGCGCCTTCCTTGTATATCGCGGGTATCTCCTTTACCTTCTTTAAATCCCTTGAATCGAATACGACCGCGCCCCCGGGCGAGTAGTTGCAGACCATGACGTATCTATTGTCCCTTGAGATAGCTATGCCTATCGAAGTCTCCCCGGCCTTCGCCTGCCTTTCGAGCGAAAGCGTGAGGAGGTCTATCTTCGAAAGGGTCCCGTCTCTCGCTATGACAAAGGCGAATCTGGCGTCCCTCGAAAATACGATCGTAGCGTGCCTTAGGTCACCGAGCCCCTCGACCCTTCCCAAAAACTCGTGCTCGACCGAGTCTATCACCACGACCGACCCCGATTCCCTCTCGACGACGACCATGAGGGCGGAGGTGCCGTAGGGCCTGCCGGCGGCCTCTGTATCGATTGCCGAAAGAAGCAAAAACAAAACCATTAGCGCGAACGATATCTTTTTCACCTTCTCCTCCCGAATATTTCCGCTTCAGTCAGATAACAGGCAGGGTCCTCGGCGAACGGGTCGCCTGTCGTTGCGAACGCCCTCTGTCTCGAGTTCCCGTTGCAGACGTCGAAGTGGATGCAGGCCGAGCACCGCCCTTTTATAAGCCCCCTTCTTTGCCTGAGCGCGTCTTTAAGAGTATCGTTCTCCTCCCATATCTCGCCGAATGTCCGCTCCCGGAGATTGCCGAACGAATGGGTAGTCCAGAACTGGTCCGGGTGGACAAAGCCCCGGCTGTCTATGGAGCCGATGAGCGCCCCGGAGGTGTTCCCCCCGCGCTCAATGAGACTCGAATAGAGTATCTGCGCCTTTGCCGGGTCCCGGCCCTTGAGTTTCAGGTAAAGATAAACCCCGTCAGCCTCATTCGACCCGGTGACTATGTCGGCGGGGACGGACCTCTCCAAAAAATCAACGGCCGCGCCGATTATCGAGTCGACGGCCCGCCGGGTCTCGTCGTGGCCGGGTGCGTCGTCTCTGCCGCCCCTGCCTGAGTAGACGAGGTGGGAAAAATAGGCCCTCTTTATCCCTTCTCCCTCGACGAGCCTGAAGACGAAGGGGAGCTCTCCCAGATTCAGCCTCGTAAGGGTGAGCCGCAATCCGGTAGCTATCCCGGCCCGCATGGACGCGCGTATTCCGTGGAGGGCCCTCTTGAACGAGCCTTTTCCCCTTATCGAGTCGTTTACCTTCTCATCACCTTCGAGGCTTACGCCTATGTATGCCGCTCCTGCGTCCTTGAGCCTCTTTGCCGTATCGCCGCCGAGCGAAACGCCGCTCGTCGAGACCGCGGCCCTTAAAGAGAGTTTCGCGGCGTGAGAGACGAGCCTGAAGAGGTCCTTTCTTTCGAGCGGGTCCCCGCCCGAAAATATCAGCGTGGCAACCCCGTAATAGGCAAGACCGTCGATCGCGCGGAGCGCCTCTTCGGTCGAGAGCTCCCTCTCATCAGCCGACCCTGCCTCGCTGTAGCAGTGCCGGCATCTGAGCGTGCACGCGCCGGTTATGTTCCATACGACTACAGGCCGAGCCCCTTGGGCGCGCCTTGCGGGTCCGCCAAGCATGTCCGTGATGTTCAGCATAGCGTATCCCCCGGTGGGTCTCTTTTCGGGCTTGGTGGAAAGCATAGCAGAAAAAAACCGGTTGTTAAGCGTTCGTGAAAAAAAGTCCCGGAGCGCTTGACAACCGGTGTTTACGGGCTAAGCTCGTTCAATACGGAAGGAGCTGACATGTTCACGTACGAGAAACTACCGGAGCCGAGGCTCGACGAGACGGACAGGAAGATACTCAACCGCATCCAGGGGGCGTTCCCGATATCGAGGGACCCGTTCGGCGAAGTAGGAGAAGAAGCGGGCGTTACCGGGGACGAGGCCTTAATGCGCGTCATCGCCCTTATCGACCGAGGGATAGTAAGAAAGGTCGGCCCGTTCTTCGATGCCAGAAAGCTTGATTACGCCTCGACCCTCTGCGCGATGGCGGTCCCCGGGGCGAAGATATACGACGCCGTGAAGGTCATAAACAGCTACCCGCAGGTCACTCACAATTATCTCCGGAAGGGGAAGCCGAACGTCTGGTTTACGCTCATCGCCGAGTCCCTCGATGCCATAGAGAGGATAATAGCCGAGATAACGGAGAAGTGCGGCGCCGGGCCGGTGAGAAATCTCCCGGCGCTCAAGGTATTCAAGATAAAGGTGGATTTAAGACTCGATGATAAAGACTGACGCGAGATACATAGAGCTGATAAGGGCCCTCCAGACAGAGGGGCTCTTCCTTACAAGGGACCCGTTCGGAAAGATAGCCGAGCTCCTCGGCTGGGAGACGGACGAGGTCATAGAGCTCACGAAGGCGCTTAAGGAGGCCGGAATCATAAGGAGGTTCGGCGCGGCGCTCACGCCCAGGAACTCAGGGTTCAAGTCGAACTCGATGGTCGTCTGGAATGCAGGGGGGGGAGAGGAGGCCGGGAGGATCATGGCCCAACACCCGAGGATAAGCCACTGCTACTTGAGGCCCTCCTTCGAGGGCTTCCCCTACGACCTTTACACCATGATACACGCCGACGACCCCGAACACCTCGAAAGGATAATAG
>JACREV010000085.1 GCA_016218095.1 Deltaproteobacteria bacterium
GCGGCGGACGAAGGCGCGAAGATAATCGCGCTTCCCCAGCTATTTCACCTCCGCTGGTTCCCCCACGTCATAAACCAGAAGGGGTTCGCGCTCGCCGAGACGGCAGACGGCAGGACCGTGACTTTTTTAAGGGAGCTCGCCCTGAAGAAAAAGGCGGTCATCGTCGCCCCCGTATTCGAGGCGGTCTCAGGCGACCACTTCAACACAGCCTTTGTAATAGGGCCTGACGGGGAGATAATCGGCAGATACCGGAAGATGCACATCCCGCAACTCCCGCTATGGGAGGAAAAGGCGTATTTCAAGCCCGGCGACCTCGGCTTCCCGGTCTTCAAGACGCCGTTTGCCACCATCGGCGTGCAGATCTGCTGGGACATATTCTTCCCCGAGGGGTTCAGGATACTTGCGTTGAAGGGCGCGGAGATAGTGTTCGCCCCGACGGCGTCGGCCTTCTATCACTCCCACAGGAAGTGGGAGAGGGCGATCGCCGCGGCCTCCCACGCCAACGGCATCTACATCTTCAGGGTGAACAGGACCGGCAGGGAGGAAAAGCAGGAGTTCTACGGCAGGAGCTTCTGCGCCGGGCCTGACGGGGAGTTCACGACAAAGCCGTCGGGTACGAGCGCGGGGATAGTCCTTGCGGACGTCGACCTCTCGGAGATAGCCGTAAACCGCGACGAATGGGTCTTCATGAAGGACAGAAGGCCAGGGGAATACAAAGAGTTGATCGAGGAAAAACCATGAGGCGCTCGGCGATAGACATGGTCCGCATCGCCGTGGTGGCCGCCCAAAAGGACGGCGCCCTAAAGACTGAGTGCCTGCCCGGGATAATAATAGAGAAGCCGAAGAAGGAAGAGTTCGGGGACTTTTCGACGAATATCGCGATGCTCCTCGCGCCGGTTGAGAAAAAGGCGCCGAGGGAGATAGCCTCTCTCATAGCCGAGAGGATAAAGTCCCTCCCGGAGGTCGAAAAGTGCGAGGTCGCGGGCCCCGGCTTCATCAATATATTTCTGAAGAGGTCCTACTGGACCGAGGTCCTTGAGGAGATCATAAGGAAGGGCGACGGGTTCGGGAGGAGCGAGGCGGGGAAGGACAAGACCGTCCAGATAGAGTTCGTCTCGGCCAACCCGACAGGCCCCCTCCACATAGGCCACGGCAGGGGCGCGGCGGTCGGGGATTCCCTTTCAAGGGTGCTCAAGGCCGCGGGGTTCGATGTCGTCCGCGAGTATTACATAAACGACGCCGGCAGGCAGGTAAGGACTCTCGGCGCGTCCGTAAGGCTCCGTATGGATGAGTTGCAGGGAAAGGCGATAACCATACCCGAGGACTTCTACAAGGGCGGGTATGTAAAGGAAATAGCGCGTGAGTACCTCGACAAATACCCCGACGTACAGGGGCCTGACATACAGGAGTACGCCTGTAACGCGATGCTCTCAGCGATAAGGAAGGACCTCGACGACTTCGGGGTGGCGTTCGACGAATGGTTCAGCGAAAGGTCGCTCGATGAAAAAGGGCTCGTAGCCTCCACCATCGAGGAGCTCAAAAGGCTCGGCCATATATACGAGTCCGAAGGCGCGCTCTGGTTCAGGACGACCGCGTTCGGCGACGACAAGGACAGGGTCCTTATAAAGGCAGACGGCGAGAGGACCTACTTCGCCTCAGACATCGCCTATCACAGGGAGAAGATAAAGAAGGGATTTACGACGCTCGTCAACATCTGGGGCGCCGACCACCACGGGTACGAGGGGAGGATCAGGGCGCTCCTTAAGGCCTTCGGCCACGACGATACTGTCCTGAAGATAATATTCATACAGCTCGTGGCCCTTCTCCGTAACGGCGTGCCTGTCGCCATGGGCAAGAGGGAGGGCGAGTTCGTGACCTTAAGGCAGGTGATGGACGAGGTCGGGCGCGACGCCTGCAGGTTCTTCTTCCTCATGAGGAAAGCGGACGCGCACCTCGACTTCGACCTCGAGCTCGCGAAGAGCCAGGCCCCTGAAAACCCGGTCTACTATGTCCAGTACTGTCACGCGAGGATTCATTCGATAATAGGCTTTGCGAAGGAGAAGGGTTTGACCCTTAAGGACCACTTCGATTCAGACCTGCTCGCCAGGCTCGACCAGAAGGAAGAGATAGAGATAATAAGACGCTTGAGCGCCTTCGAGGAGACGATAGAGAAGAGCGCTCTTAACATGGAGCCGCACAGGATCACATTTTATCTCATGGAGCTCGCCGGGCTCTTCCACCCTTACTACAACAAGACCCGCGTCGTGACAGACGACCCGGTTTTGACGGACGCGCGCCTCCTCTTCTGCAAGGCCGTCGGCACTGTCGTGGCGAACGGTCTTAACCTCCTCGGCGTATCCGCGCCGGTAAAGATGTAGCTCGTTATCCCCCAAAACACCTTTCATTCATACATCACGCGGTAGCCGGAAAGATTTTCGAGAGCGCGTAGGCAGGGACGAAAAACAGCGCGACCGAGAGCCCGGAGGACAGGTCCTGCGCCCCTGCCGCGTACGACGCGTCAAGGAGCGGTATCCCTATGACGAGCGCGGCCGCTCCGCGCGCCGCGACCCGTGATGAGGCCGAGTGCAGCGCCTCATCGAGGTTCACCCCCGTATACAGGCCGTATAGGGCGAGAAAGACAAACGCGCCGGCCCCGATGATGCCGAGCTCCCTCAGTGTGAATATGGCGATCGCCGCCGCGCACCACCCCGCCACGATAAAACCCTTTCTCGCTGAAGAGCCTTTGTGCCTGACCCTACCAAGGGCCGTAATCGATATCACGATGAAGAGAGTCGTTGCCGGGAATAGAAGACGCTCATCAAATGAGACGGCCCCCGCGGTCATCCCGAGGACGAGGTTCAACGCCCTCATGATCCCCATGCTCAGGGGGCCCAGGACCGCGTTTGCCCTTGACAGGAAGTTGTAGACGAGGACGAGCGCGACTATCAGAAGGGCGACGACGAGGCTCCCCGCCCCGGCGAGGAAGGCGAGGTAGAGCCCGATTGAGAGGAGCGCGAGCATAAGGGTGACAGCGCCGTTTGCGGAGACCGCGCCCGACGGTATCGGGCGCTCCGGCCTCTCTGTCGCGTCTTCATTCCTGTCGCATATGTCGTTCAGGACGCACCCGCCCGAGTATATCGCCGCGCTCGAAAGGACGAGGAAGAGGAGCGCCGTCCCGTCAACGGACGATGACGAGGCGATAAGGCATCCCGCCACGGCGTCAGCCATGGCCGTGAACGCGCGAGGGACGCGCAAGAGCCTTAGATACCCGTATATCGTTTTCATGGCACAGGGCCAATTTGATTTGTTCAGTTTAAAGCTGTTTGCGGCGTTTCAGTCTCTCCGGGGCATCACGCCTTGAGATCGAAACGCGGCGAACGGGAGAAGAACTCAAAGGGGTTCCGGAAGGCTATCCTCTCTATTTCGGACTCGGGGAAGAGGCCGCTCTTTCTCATCTGCATGCAGACCTTCGGCACCGCGAGCGGGTCCGAGTACCCCCAGTCTGCCGAGCCGTTCACTATCATCTTCCTCGTCCCGTGGCGCTCGAGCATATCGACGGCGCGCTCTGCGCTCAACTTGGTCGCATAATATACGGTCAACCCGGCCCAGCAATTCGTGGAAAGGGTCAGCTCTATCGTCTCTTCGGTGTTGTGGTCTATTACTATCCTCTCCTCATCGACGTCCTCTTCCTTTATGATCGATATTATCCGCTCTATCCCCTTCTTCTTGTCGTGATGCGGCGAATGGACGACCACCGGCATGGAGCGTTCCTCCGCCATCCGGAGCTGGAGCCTGAAGGCCTCCTCCTCTTCCCTTGTTATGAGGTCTAGGCCTATCTCCCCGACACCGACGACGCGCTCCCTCTCCAGATACCCCTCCATCGCGCCTATGACGTGGCGCGCGATAGTCGAGCGGGCCTCCTTGGGGTTAAGGCCTATCATCACGTAGTGCCTTATGCCGTACTCGAGCGCGCGCCGGGTCTCGTGGGATATCATCTGCTCCCAGTAGTCCTCGAAAGACGCTACGGCCCTCTTGTCTATCCCGGCCCAGAACGACGGCTCCACGCACGCGACGATCCCGGAAACGGACATGTTGTGGTAGTCGTCGGTCGTCCTCGAAACGGTGTGGATGTGAGGCTCTATTATCCGCATGTCGCCCCCATGATTGTGCGAGGCCTTGTCGAAGGATCATTTTTATAACAGCCTCTCCAGATACTCGTACGCCTTTTTGGCCGCGGCCTCGGGCTCTTCCGAATATGTATAGAGCTCGACGGTTATGAAGCCGTTGTAGTTGTATTTCCTGTGGAGACTGAAGAGCCTGGCGAAGTCCATGTCCCCGAGGCCCGGGATGAGGTGAAAGTGGACCCTCCCCTTTATGTCCTCGAGGTGGACGTGGAAGACCCTGTCGCAGAGCCTCTCGAATACGGCCTCGGGGTCTTCCCCGACGCAGTGGCTGTGGCCGAGGTCGAGGTTCGCTCCTATGTAAGCGGAGGGGATCCTGTCTATGAGGGCGCGTAGCTCGGTAGAGTATTCGATCAGAAGCCCCGGCTCGTACTCAACCCCTATGCGGACGCCGTTTTCTTCGGCGTACCGGGCTATCTCGGAGAGCGACGCCTTCAGGTGCGCGGTCCCCTCTTCGGGTGTTGAGCCCGGATATATGTGTCCCGAGGTGACGGAGACGTTTTGGCAGTCGAGCTCGCGAGAGAGGTCCACGCATCGCTTCGTGTATTCAATCCGCCATCTTCTTGCCTGCTCGTCCGGCGAGGAGAGCGAAGGCTCCAGAAGCGGGTCCCAGTACGGGCCATACCCGCAATATCCCCTGACGGTATTGGCGTTTATGTTCGAGACCTCTATGCCGGTCTCGACAACCGCCCTTCTTACCTCTTCGATCGTAGTCATGTCGACGTCGTCCATGAAGAGGTGCGGCACGTCGGCGAGTATCTCCACCCCCGCGTACCCGACGGAGGCGATCTTCCTTACGGCCTCGGCGGCCGTGTATCCGGTGAATGCGTTGGTGCTGAAAGATAGTTTCATCCCGCCACCCTTTCCGCGCTTGCGGCGTTTGCGTATTCGACGAGGAGCCTGTGCTGGTCGTGAAGGCAGTGGGCCTCTACCCCTAAGGGCGCCTTGAAGAACGAGGCGAGGTGCGTCATGAGCCCCGCCTCCCCCCTCCTTTTGGCGAGCACGGAGAGCCTTGCGAGGTCGAGGACGAGCGGCGCGGCGAGGATGGAGTCGAACCCCTGCCAGACGAACTGCATGGTCATCTTCGCTCCCATGAAGCCCTTGAAGTGGATGAAGTTCCAGGCCGTCTTCTGGTCGTCGAGCGAAGGCACATAGTGTATATGGACTCTCGAGTGCGGCGTGTAGCCCAATGCCTTCGGCAGGAGCGCGTCCTTGGAGATTATCTTCGATTCCCTGTTCTCCGGCGTATCGAGCACCTGCCCGTCCATGTTGCCGAGCATGTTGAACCCCTCCCAGCTCAAGACCTCGAGGTTCCGGCAGACGAACATCGGGACGAGCGCGGACTTCACCAGCGTCTCGCCGGTCTTGCCGTCGTTGCCCATGACCGGGACCGCGTTTTCCTCCGCGAGCCTGACAATGCCCGGCACGAGCGCGCCGTTCGAAGGGGTGAAGTTGACGTACGGGCACCCTTCGAGGACGGCGGCGAGCGCATATAAGGTAGAGGCGCGTATCATCTCCTTTCTGTCATCGTCTACGGCAAGGAGAAGCCCTTCGGGTGTGGAGAGGATGCCGGAGGCCTCTATCGGCGGCTCGGTCGAGGCGAGGTTTATGACCACCGCCTCGTCTACCGAGTTACGCTTTTTAAAATCTGCGATATCCGAGCGGAGCTTCCTCAACTGGTCCTTAAGGTGAGACTCGGGCGCGGCGTTTCTTGCGAGCGACTCTATCGCCCTGCCGCAGTTCGTCGCGTACCCCCTGTAGAAGTTCGCCTGATTATCGGCGAGCTCGGCCTTTATCGCCGAGAGCACCTCCTCCCCGAGATTGACGCTCTTTATGAACCTCTCCGCGCTCTGAAGGGCCGTTGCGTCCCTTACGTCCCACCCGCCGAAGACCATCTCCTCGGGCTCGGGAAGCCCGAGAGATGAGAACTCCTTCGCCTCGGTCACCATCCCGGTCCTCTCGCAGAGGCCTTTTTTGAGAGAGGCCGCCCCGGCGAGGACCGCCGCCGATATGTAGCCCGAAGCGCCTATAAACAATACGCCTGTTCTATTCATTCATTGACCCCGCGTGTTGTTTGGACGGCTTGCGTCAGTGTCTGCGAAGCGCCTTTAGATACGATACGAGGTCATCAAGCTCGCTGTCGCTTATATGCTCATTCGGGAACGACGGCATCGCGCCTATCCCTTTTCTCACCTGGAATTTTATGAGGAACCCGGGGAGCGGCTTGTTGTTGATCGCCGGGCCGAGCCCGGCCTCGCCTCCGGGGTGGCACTGGGAGCAGTTTTCCTCAAAGACCTTTTTGCCTCGCGCGATGTGGGGCTGAGAGTCGTCAAATGGGCCTGCGACAGGCGCGCCCCTCCTTGCCGAACCGCACCCGCACCCCCACCCGGAGACGACGAGGGAGGCGGCTATCGAAAGCATCAGCACCCTCCTCATCTGCGCCCCTTTCATCTCCCCGGCTCTTTTTTAGTTATACGCCAGACGACCCCCGTAGCCGTGCTCGGGTGCGCGCCTTCCTCGTCATGCAGAAGGACCCCGAAGTCGACTATGTAGAGGGCCGTGCCGTCGGCGTTGAAACGCGCGGCTATGGGCCGCTCGAGGCCGCCCTTCTTGAGCTTTGACGCCGGGCCGTTCGTCTTGCCCTTGTTTACCGCGAACTCCTCGACGCTCCCTGTCTTCACGTTCACGCGGACCACCTTGAAGCCGACCGGGGCGAGTACCTTCCCGGTTGTCGGGGCCTCGTCCCCGAACTGGGCTACGAATGCCTCGCCCTTGAAGCCGAAGCCGCTGTTCCTGGAAAAATCGAGCCCGTCGGAAGACGAATGGACCGCGAAGACTGCTGCGGGCTTTGGGGGCCTGCCCGGCGGCTCCGAGAAGACGAGCCCCGGTTTCTCCTTCCTGGCGGGCTTGTAATGGTCGTGCTCATCTAACGCAGTTTCCCCGTGAAAATCCGGCCAGCCGTACCACTGGCCTTCCTTCACCTCCCAGAGGAGGTCGCCCGCGCCGAAGACAGGGCGGCTCCCGCGCTCGTCATAGGAGTTGTCGGTAGCGAAGAGCTTGCCCTCGGGAGAGAATGCGAGCCCGAAAGGGTTCCTGAAACCCCAGGCCACGAGTTCCGGAGGGCCGCCTTCCAGTGACACGCGCATCACGGCCCCGTTGCACGGGACTGCGCCCTTTATCACCTCGCCCGGCCCGGTCTTCCTGCCGAAGGGTGAGAACGCTCCCGTTCCGACCTTCTCTTTCGAGGCGGGGTCGAGGAAATCCTTCGTCTCGTAATTGAGGCCCTTGAGCTTTACGTCCCTGCACGGGATGTCGTGGAAGTCAGGATATCTCCTCGCCCAGCCGAATTGGAAGTTGTCCTCGCCGACGACCCCGGAATTTGTCGCGACCCCGACCCCGAAGTAGAGCATGCCGTCAAGGCCGACGGCCGGGCCGTTGGTGTGGTGGTCGCCTTTGGAGGGCAGGCCGTCCACAAGGGGCGAGATATCCCCTTCAGGGGTTATTTTAAGGATCCTGCCGCCGTCGAGCTCGCCGCCCTCCGCGACGTAGAAGTTCCCCTTGTAGAAGGTAACTCCCGTCCAGGGGCCGTTCTTGCCGCCTTCGGCGACGATAGAGGTCGTCCCGTCTTTTTCAATGCGCAAGAGCCTCGGGGTCGTCCACACCTCTCCGTAGGAGTACCCGGCTTCGACGACGTAGGCCCTTCCCCTCCCGTCAAAGGCGATGCCGGTCGGGAAGGTGAGCTCGCGGGCGATCGACTCTATCCTGTACCCGTCAGGCACGGCTATGTCGTTGCTGTTCACTATCCTCGGCCGGTTGAACTCCGTCTGGCCGCCTCCGGCTGATGAGCGCATCTTGTAACAGCCCGAAAGACCGCCGGCGAGCGAGAGCGCGAGGAGCGCGCCTAAAAACTTTTTCATGGCGTAGTCCCTCATCCTCCCGTCTTATCGTGGAGGGTCATGGCCAGACCTCCTGGGCTGTATGTGGTTTTCGGGTGACAGGGCGCGGTTTACGGAATCGGTGTTCTTAGAAGGGGTACGGAGAAGTTCCTGGTCTTCGTTGCGCCCCTTAGATGGAGTCTAAGTCAATAATGGGGTTTGTCAAGAAAGGGAGGCGCCGTCCTTTTTGAGAGGTTTTCCCCCGATATTTTTTCGCTGTACAGGCTTATTGTATTGACAAGGCGGCGTGTATTTGTTATTTTAATAAGATTGCAAACTACTGCGGGGTGGAGCAGTCCGGTAGCTCGTCGGGCTCATAACCCGAAGGTCGCAGGTTCAAATCCTGTCCCCGCTACCAAATTAAAAAAAGAGGGAGGCCCTTTTGCCTCCCTCTTTTTTTTAATTTCAGATGGCAGGATTTGAAAGCAACCGAGCGCCGAGCGAAGAGCGAGGAAAAGGCCTTTCGGGAGAAAGGCCGGAAGCGAGGTTGCCCGGCCAGAGCGAGAGAGCGGGAGCGAACGAACGCGGCCAAATCCTGTCCCCGCTACCAAATTGAGGCCGCGTTTGGGCTACTTTTAGCCCAACAAAATAGCATGTCATGAATCGTTGGGCTTCGCTGCGCTCAGCCCAACCTACGCGTCTTCTCGACTTATGCCATATAACACAGGGGCTACGGCTTTCGCCGTAGCCCCTGTATGTTTTTAAACTGCTAACCCTCCGGCTCAGGCGGGTCCTTTGTTGAAGTCTTTTCTCCGTCCTTTTGAGAATCAGGCCTTGGCGGCCTTTCAAGGTCTTCCCTTATCATGGCGCCAGCGTACATCGACGCCGGGAAGATGCGCAAGAGGAACCTCAAGATCACGAGATAGAAGATCAGCTTCAATACAAACCTCCGGGTAACGGGGGCCCGGAGGCTTTTGAAGAGCTCAATTTACAGGTTCAGCTTTGTTGCCAGAAATGCCGCGTGTGAGTGGAGGAGCCCCGGACGCATGAGGCAGATTCCGGTAATTCCTATCATTCTACGGCAAATGCTTTATTGATGCACAGAGAAATGCCGGCTCCTCCCAAAACGCTGGGTTACTCTTTGCTAACCCAGCCTACAAAAACTAACCCAGCCTGCAAGGCGACCCCTCCCCACCTCCCCTTATAAAAAGGGGAGGAGTTTCAGGAACATGGGCAACAACAAAGACTGGATTCCCGATTAAAACCTCTGGAATGACATACAGACTATTCATATCGTCATTCCAGCGTGCTTCAAGCGGGAATCCAGCGTCTTGTGCAAAGGCTCTCCCGACAAACGCCGGGTTACGCTTCGCTGACCCAGCCTACAGAGATTGGCGCGTAAAAACAGATAGAATTAATAATACGACCCCACCCCACCTCCCCTTGTAAAAAGGGGAGGAGTTTTAAAGACTCCCCCTCCTTGAAATTTGAGCGAGTGGGGTCGTACCTTACCCCCCTACCCGCCCCTCTCCTTCTCGTACGCCTCTGCCTCGGCCTTGTTCCTGTGGATAGTCTTGTCCGGGTGCTCCGGGGGTGAGTAGATGCTGTAGAGCTTCAACGGCTCTGTCCGCGATGTGTTCACGATGTTGTGCCGGGTCCCGGCCGGGATGACTACCGCGGAGCCGTCCTCCAGAGGATGTTCCGAGCCGTCGAGCACGGCCTTGCCTTTGCCTGCCTCCACCCTTATGAACTGGTCGGTATCGTCGTGGGTCTCCATGCCGATCTCCTCTCCGGGCGCAAGCGACATGACGACCAATTGGCTCTTCGGCCCCGTAAAGAGGACCTCTCTAAAGTAGGAATTTGCGATCGACTTCTTTTCTATGTTGACAATGTATCCTGGCATTCCGCGCCTCCCTTGAAAGGGTTTGGTTGACTGACCGTTAACGGCCCTACCATTCAATTCTACCAGACATCGACAGAATGCGGCTTGTTGAAAGGGGCCGCGCCTCGAAGGGCGGCCCTGCCTTTTTATCCACAAAAAAACTCAACCCCCTCAAAAACCCCCCCAAAAAAAGAGGCGGCCCCTGAAAGGGGCCGCCTCTTAAAAGCTCTTTCCAAACCGTTAAAACCCGGAGAGGTCCGAGCACGTTGAACACTTGACCCCAAGGAATATTTCCCTGTGATTGGGAGAGGCACTGTCAAAGCTCACATTGAACATGAGCGTATTGCCGCCGTTGCCTATCGCCCCGGCGTAGGGCGGGGCGTCCTGGGATAAGGACGCGCCGAATGAGCCGTCCGCGGCGACGGCTATGTTCATGGACGAGGACGCTGAGCTGACAACTCCATCGGCCTGATTCTTCAAAGAGAGCGTGCAGGCCCCGGCGGCGGCGCATGTCATGGTCCCGAACTCGGCGACGTAGCTCGTCCCGTTGTCGTCCCCGAAGCCCGCTATCGCCCAGGTGCCCTCGATGCTGAAGGTGGAGTAGCCGGATTCCTGTTTCATGAAGAACCCGCCTTCGTAATCGTAGTCATTGAAGGTGTCGGCCACGGCGGCGATATTGCCGTTGCCGGAGATATAGAGGGCGGTGCCGCTCGAGAGGTTGACCTTCGCTCCCAGGACATCATAGGTGACCATGGCCGGACCGTCGCCGATGACACCGTTATTGTTCCTTGTGCCGTGGACGTCTAAAGAGCCTGCGCCGTCCGCCGTCGTCAGGGTCGAGGTCGCCCTGTAAGAGGCCTCCGTGGTCTTATACCCGTAGCCGATCGTATAATACAGGCCGGCAAAGTCCGCGTTCGTGAAGACCGTCGTGCCGTCGAGCTTGACGAGGGACATGAGGCCCTGCGCCGTCGAGCCGAACATCTCAGTCCCGTCGGTCACGATCATATTGCCGTCGTCGGAAAGGACCCATCTTGCGGCGTTGACATCCCCTGCGATATTTGTGGCCATGGTAAAACTGCCGTCCGCGTTTTCAAAGGCCGCGTAGGTGAAGTCGTTTGCGCCGGAGCCCAACGTCCCGTTATTATTCCAGTAGCCGGTGATAGAGCCGGTGCCGTCGCCGTTGAAGACCGCCTCAGAGAGCTCGACATACCAACCGTTCACGGGGTCGTGGCGGATGATCTGATAGCCCCATGTGCCTGCGAGGCCCGGGACCTGTGATGAAGTGAGCGTTATCGTGTCGCTACCGGAGGCGGAGACCATGCCGTCACCGTCCTTGAACCATGTATAGACGGTCTTCACGCCGGGCGTGGAACTCAATGTGAAGGCGGCGATCCCTGCGTAGGATGGCGTCCTCGTCACCGCGGCCCAGCCGAAGGCAGAGGGCTCCGGAGCAATAGGGGACTCCGAGGCGTAGTAACCGGTCACACCCTCGTCGTCCGTGGCTGAAAGCGTCAATGTGACATAAGTGGACGAAGTTGAGCCATCCCCGTTGTTTATGGTTACGGCGGCATTAGTCGGGGCGGAACCGTCATTGGAGCCGCCCCCGCCAGAGCTCTCCGAGCCTCCTCCGCCGCACCCCGTGACAGCGATAATGAGCAGTAAAGGGATACAGCGATAGAAAACCTTCTTCAACACCCGGAAGCCTCCTGAAATATACTGAGATTATTTATCGCGTCTGTAAAAACAGCTTGAATTTACGCGGTCCGGCAGATGCATATGGCGACCTTAAGTATATGCGTATACACGTCTTAAGTAAATATTAAAATTATCCGTTTGCTTAAAACAGCTTGCAAGCCGAAATGCGTGCAAGTATAATAACACCGGCACCCTCCCAAACCCGCAATCTCAAAAAAGGAGCTTTTTATGGCTGGTCTAAACAAGGTCATCCTCATAGGGAACCTCGGGGCAGACCCCGAAATAAGGTACACGCCGTCTGGCATGGCCGTCGCGAACTTCAGGATAGCAACCTCCGAGACCCGGAACACCAAGGACGGACAGAAAGAGACCAAGACCGAGTGGCACAGGATCGTGACCTTCGGAAAGCTCGCCGAGATATGCGGCGAGTACTTAGAGAAGGGCAAGCAGGTCTACATAGAAGGCAAGATACAGACCCGAAACTGGGAGGACAAGGACGGGAACAAGCGTTTCACGACCGAGATAGTGGCGAACGACATGAGGATGCTCGGGTCCAAGGGCTCCTCCGGCGCCGGGGCCTCGGCCGCCGAACCCCAGGTCGACGAGATCCCGCCGACCGACATGGACGACGTGCCGTTCTGAGGATAAAATATCTCCCCTCCCTCGACGGGAGGGGATTAAGGGGAGGGTGAAGCCCTCCTTCCGAAAGCGCAGGCCTTAAAATCAGCAAACGCATCCAAGCCCGCCCCCCGGAGGGGGGCGGGCTTTTTTATGCCTCCTCCGGCCTTTAACCCTTAAAAACCCCTGAATCCCGCGCTCCTTGGCCGTCCCCCTCCCCTCCTTGACCCCGTCCGGCGCTTCGGGTACAATCAATATATGAAATTGACATTCAATTTCATATACATCCATGACAAAAAGAGGTGAACCGTATGGCACACGCGGTAAGAAAGATCAAAGAGAACGTCGTTAACGGGGTGAACATCGACCACCTGGCCGAGACCGTCCAGTCGATAAAGGCGAACCCGGAGCTCGCGCGCTTCAGGTTCCGGGCCTCGACGAAATGGCTCGGAGGCGCGCATACCGAGACGAGGATACAGGGCTTCTTTGGTGCCGGAAGGGAGGACTCGTCGCGGAGAAGGGCCTTTGTGCTCGAATCAGACGAGCCCCACTCCCTCCTCGGCACAAACCACGGACCGAACGCGGTAGAGACTTTCCTCCACTCGATAGCATCGTGCCTCGCCACAGGCTTCGCTTACAGGGCCGCGAGCGAAAACGTGAGGATCGATTCGCTGGATTTCAAGGTCGAGGGCGAGATAGACTTAAGGGGCTTTCTCGGCGTCTCAAGCGCGGTAAGGCCCGGCTACCAGTCTATCCGCGTCACGTACAAGGTCAGGTGCGACGCCCCGAAGGAGAAGGTCGTCGAGATATGCGACTACGTCCAGAAGACCTCGCCTTTACTCGATATGCTCAAGTTCCCGGTGAGCGTCTCAATCGAGATGGAGTAGTTTCCAGACAAAAGCGCCCCCTCCGGGGGCACTTTTGTCTTAAGGCCGCATAAAGCCACTGCCCCGCCAAAAAACAAATCGACTTTTTCATCCGCATTCTGTAAACTCCAATTTGAAATCCCACTCCGTCCGTAGGGCGTAAAATGCCGCGAGAAGAAGCGAAAAATCGCATAGCCGGGCTCGTCGAGAAGTTCGAGCGTAACATCGAGGCCTACAAGTCGGATGCGTACAACGAGACGCAGGCGAGGAGGGAGTTCATCGACCCCTTCTTCGAGGCCCTCGGCTGGGACATCTCCAACAAAAGCGGCTACGCGGAGCAGTACAAGGACGTCGTCCACGAGGACTCGGTAAAGGTCGGGGTGTCGCTGAAGGCCCCGGACTACTCCTTCCGTATAGGCGGCCAGCGGAAGTTCTTCCTTGAGGCCAAAAAGCCCTTCATAAGGATAAAGGACGATTCCAACCCCGCCCTACAGCTCCGCCGTTACGGCTGGAGCGCGAACCTCTCCGTCTCCATACTCACCGACTTCGAAGAGCTCGCGGTCTACGACTGCCGGATAAGGCCCGACGAGAAGGACAAGGTCTCGACGGCCCGCATAGCCTACTACACCTACCTCCATTACATCGACAAATTCGACGAGATATACGGGACCTTCTCGAGGGAAGAGGTCTTGAGGGGGTCCTTCGACCGGTTCATAGAGTCCGCGAAGGCGAAGAAAGGCACCGCCGTCGTCGACAGCTCTTTCCTTAAGGAGATAGAGTCGTGGAGGGACGGACTCGCCCGGAACATCGCCCTCCGGAACCAGGGGCTTAAGATAGAAGAGCTCAACTTCGCGGTCCAGCACACGATTGACCGGATAATATTTCTCCGCATCTGCGAGGACAGGGGCATCGAGCGTTACGGCCAGTTGCAGGCGCTCTTGAACGGCGCGAACACCTACGAACGGCTCCTCGATCTCTTCTACAGGGCGGATGAAAAGTACAACAGCGGGCTCTTCGACTTCAAGGCCGACGCCTTGAGCCACACGCTCGCAATCGACGACAAGGTCCTCGGCGAGATAATCGGGCACATCTACTATCCCAAGTCCCCGTTCGAGTTCTCGGTCGTAGGGGCAGACATACTCGGCAACGTATACGAGCAGTTCCTCGGCAAGGTCATAAGGCTCACGCCTTCTCATCAGGCGAAGGTCGAGGAGAAGCCGGAGGTCAAGAAGGCCGGGGGCGTATTCTATACGCCGCAGTACATCGTCAAATACATAGTCGAGAACACCGTCGGGAGCGCGCTCGAAGGCAAGACCCCGAGGCAGGCCGAGAAGGTCCGCGTACTCGACCCGGCCTGCGGCTCGGGGTCGTTCCTCATAGGCGCGTACCAGTACCTGCTCGACTGGCACCTCAGATGGTACACGGACAACGGGCCCGAGAGGCACGC
>JACREV010000011.1 GCA_016218095.1 Deltaproteobacteria bacterium
CGGCGATACGATGAGCATGACCCCGCAGGCGGTCGCCACCCCCTTGCCGCCCTTGAACCCCAGGTACACGGGGAAGAGGTGTCCGAGGAACGCGGCGAGCCCGGTAAGGCTCACGAGCAAAGGCGTCGGGGCGAGCCTGAAAGCGATGAAGACCGGGAGCGCGCCCTTCAACAAGTCCCCTATGAGGGTCAGGATGCCGGGGAGCCGCCCGGAGGTCCTCCCCACGTTTGTCGCCCCGATGTTCTTCGACCCGGCGCTCCTCGGGTCGACGCCGCCGAAGAGTCTTACGATGACGATGCCCGTGGGCACGCTCCCTAAAAGGTACGCGATGGGTACGAGCAGGATGTATGTGAGGGTCTCGCCAGAGGGCATAAAGGACAAAAGTACCTTCCGTGCGGCCTGCCCGGGGGCGCGCCGCGCAAATTCAGAAAAAGATACCACAATTCGATCGATTATCCAATAGCGTTAGCGACGACAAGCAAGGCCCGGACAGTACGCTCGGGCCCCAAAGTGGAGGTCCGTGTTCTCCAGGCATGGATGTTTCTAAAGTCAAGGATGGCCCCCTCAACCCCTTAAGGTGGGGATATGTTTAGGATACATCTCGGAGGCTGGGTGTGGCGGCAGTCAGCGGGCGGACCCCGCCAAAAAAGACCGCAAATCAACGTACGGGGGTGCTCAGTCCATATGACAAAACAGGCGCGCAAGCGCGGCCCCGAAAGCCTCTCTTCAAAAAAATAAACGCCCGCCGCAAATGCGGCGGGCGTTTATACAATAAGCAACCCGGAGAGGTTCTTGAGTCTTAGCCCTTCCTGAACCTCTTCATCCTTACGACCGCAAAACCGGCCAAGCCGCTGCCAAGGAGCAACAATGTAGACGGTTCCGGCACCGATGAAGATGAAACAGTGTTAAAGGTCAGGTTGTCGATGCCTATAACGTCATCGTAGCCTCCTGACCCGCCGCCTTGCCAAGCGAAGACAAAGGACGCTATGCCCGGGGTGCTGATCGAAAGGCTGTAAGGCGTAGTCGAGCTGGAGAGTATTGTGAATGCAAGGATGCTGCTACTGGAGTCGTAGACGACGAGGGACGATGTGGTGGCCGCCCAGTCGGCATATATGATCTGGGCCGATATATAATCCGTCGTGCCGGTAAAATAGCCGGACATAGCCACATTCCCCACGCCATTGTAAAGCCCGCTCGTCTCGCCGGTAGCCCATGTCGAGGAGCCGTTTTCAGACCCATAATCCGTTGTGTAGTAAGCATTCGTAAAAACTACCCCTGAGCCCGAGTAGTCGCTTCCCACGGCTGTGCCTGATGCACCGCCCTCAAAGTCAATTACCGTAGCGCCGGCGTAAACCGGTAAGCCCGCAGACAGCATGGCGGCAACAATAAGGGAGCATAAATTCAGAGATTTACCCTTCATTTTAACCTCCTTTTTCAGATTTTTTAATATATGTGATAACAATGCAAAAAAAGTGCCATGAATCAAGGCAAAAACACCTTGGGCTGTAACTATTGGTTATTGTTAGTCTATTTTTTTCAGCGAGTCTTCCTGATAAATACCTGCCACACTCAATATGTAAAAAAAGTTGATAGCTGGTCCGGCCCTTCCGGTGGTTAAAACTGATAACTTATTGATTTGCTTTGCTTACTTTAGATTTGATTGTGTAAAAAATATTGACACCTCTAACGTCCTCCACCCCGTAGCAAGCATCACCCTCCGCCCCCATTCCACAAGGGTAGAACTCCGAGGAAACGCACTATTTTGCTACCAAGGAGCATTCTGAACAAAAAAAGGCCGGAGCGTCTCACGCGCTCCGGCCCTCAATTCGACCTATGTACGCCCCTTCACTCCACGGTCACGCTCTTTGCGAGGTTCCTCGGCTGGTCGACATCGGTCCCCTTCAACACAGCTATGTGGTAGGCGAGTATCTGCAAAGGCACGGCCATGAGGATGGGCGTAAGATGGACGGACGCCGACGGTATCCTTATCGCGTCGTCGGCCTTCAAAGACGCCTCGGTATCATCCTCGTTGACGAGCGCGATGATCCTCCCTCCCCTCGCCTTTACCTCTTCCATGTTGCCGAGCATCTTCGGGTAGCTCAGATCCTGCGGGGCTATGGCGACGACCGGCATGTTCTCATCGATCAGCGCTATTGGGCCGTGCTTCATCTCGCCCGCCGCGTAACCTTCGGCGTGTATGTAGGATATCTCCTTCAACTTAAGCGCCCCTTCAAGCGCGATCGGGAAGTTAAGCCCCCTCCCCAGATAGATAAAATCCCGGAGATGAAAATACTTCTTCGCGAGCGCCTCTATCTTCGGGGCTTCATCCAGTATCATTTCTATCTTCTTGGGGAGCTTCACGAGCTCCTGTATGAGCGAGACCCCGGCCTCCTTTGTGAGGTTCCCCGAATTCCTCCCGAAGTACAGGGCGAGCAAGTATAGCGCGGTCAACTGTGTCGTGAAGGCCTTGGTAGAGGCGACCCCTATCTCGGGGCCGGCGTGCGTCATGAGCGACCAGTCGGTCTCCCTCGTAAGCGAGCTCTCCATGACGTTGCAGACCGATATCGTATGCGCCCCGCGCCTCTTCACCTCTTTTACGGCCGCGAGCGTGTCGGCGGTCTCGCCGGACTGGGATATGGAGATGACGAGCGTCTTATTATCGATAAGCGGGTTCCTGTACCTGAACTCGGAGGCGAGGTCGACTTCCGTCGGCTTCCTGAAGAACTCCTCGAATAGATGCTTGCCTACGAGCCCCGCGTGCCACGAAGTCCCGCAGGCGACGATGTAGATGCGCTCGATATCCTTTATCGGTATCTCGAACTTGTTTAAAAAGACATCCCCCGACTCCTCAAGAACAAGCCCCCGGAAGGTGTCTGTTATGGCGCGGGGCTGTTCGAAGATTTCCTTCAGCATGAAGTGGCGGTAGCCGCCCTTTTCCGCCATCATCGGCGACCAGTTTATGATCGACGGTTCCCTTTTGACCTCGACGCCGTCGAAGGTCGTTATCTCGAAGGAGTCCTTCGTGAGCGTCACCATCTCGCCGTCTTTCAGGAATATCGCCTGCCTCGTTATGTCGAGTATCGCAGGGAGGTCGGAAGACAATACCGCCTCGTGTTTGGCGACCCCGAGTATCAGCGGGCACTCCATGCGCGCGCCGACGATCTTATCCGGCTCGTCCTCGCTTATCGCGGCGATAGCGTAAGTCCCTTTTATGAATTTCACCGCCGAGCGGACCGCATCGGCGAGCTTCTTGCCGCTCTTTATCTCGCGGTGGATGAGGTGGCTCAATATCTCGGTATCGGTCTCGGACTTGAACCGTGCGCCCTCCCTTATGAGCTCCTCTTTGAGGGAGATGTAGTTCTCGATGATGCCGTTATGGACGACGGCGACTCCGCCCTCGATGTGCGGGTGGGCGTTCTGCTCGGTCGGTCTGCCGTGCGTGGCCCAACGGGTGTGGCCAATGCCGATATGCCCGTCGAGCGGCCTCTTTGAGACCTCGGTTACAAGTTTGTCGAGCTTGCCGACGCTACGGCGTAGCTCGATCTTCCCGTCCTTAAGGACCGCTATGCCTGACGAATCATAGCCACGGTACTCAAGGCGCTTGAGCCCGCTGAGGAGCACACCGACAGAGTCCTTGGGACCTATGTAGCCGACTATTCCGCACATTCAGTTACCTCTTATCCATTTGTCTCCCCTCCCCCCTTCTCCGATGTCGGGAGGGGACTAAGGGGAGGGTGAAAATTTTCTCTCCTCTTTCCTGAAAAATGTAAGTTGGGCTGAGCACAGCGAAGCCCAACAATCCACCGCAATACCGTTGGGCTAAAAGGCGTAACCCAACAATGCCACAAGGCTGGCAGTTCATCCCCCTCTTTCCTAAAGAGGGGTCAGGGGAGATTATGAGTGTTTTAAATCCCCCTCCATCCCCCTTTAAAAAGGGGGATAAAAACCACTACTTCTTCTCCGCCCTTTTCTTCCTTGCCCAGCCCTCTATGACGCGCTCTTTCGTCCTTGTTATCACGAGGGCGTCCGGCGGGACGTCCTTCGTTACCGTCGTGCCGGAGCCGACATACGCGCCCTTGCCGATCGTCACCGGCGCGACAAGCTGGGAGTCGCTCCCGATGAAGGCGTTGTCCTCTATCGTAGTCCGGTGCTTATGGACCCCGTCGTAGTTGCAGGTGATCGTACCGGCGCCGATGTTGACGGACTCGCCTATGACGGCGTCTCCGATGTACGAGAGATGATTAACCTTCGAGCCTTTGCCAATCCGCGTTTTTTTCACCTCGACGAAGTTCCCTATCCTTGCCTGGTCCTCGATCACGTTTCCTGGCCTGAGCCTCGCTAACGGCCCTATCTGGGCTTTGTTTCCGAGAACCGACTCTTCCACTATCGAATAGCTCTTTATCGCGGTCGAAGGTCCTATCTTCGAGTCCACAATCCGCACGCCCTCTTCGATTACAACGGACTCGCCGATGACGGTCGCTCCCTTGATATGCGCTCCGGGATAAACGACGGTATCCGCGCCGATCTTTACGCCGTGGTCTATGTAAGTATGCTCAGGGTCTATTATGGTGACGCCTTCCATCATTAGGGACTCGTTTATCCTCCGCCTCATGACAACTGCCGCCCTTGCGAGCTCGACCCTGTTGTTTATCCCCATCACCTCTTCGGGGTCCGCGTGCGTGAGGGCCTTGACGTTGAGCCCCTTTGCGACAGCGAGCGCGATAAGGTCCGGGAGGTAATACTCGCCCTGCGCGTTGTTCCTGCCTATCTTTTTTATGGCTGAAAAAAGGAAGTCCGAGCGGAAGACATAGATGCCGGAGTTGACCTCGTTGATATGTCTCTCTCCGGGCGTGCAGTCCTTGTCCTCGACGATACGGACGACCGCCCTGTCTTCATCCCTTACGACCCTGCCGTAGCCCTTTGGGGCGTCCAGCGCCATGGTGATGAGGGATAGTGCGGGCCTCGATCTGCCGCCGGCCCTGTGGAGCTTAAGGAACGCAGAGACCGTCTCTTTTGTAATCAAAGGGACGTCGCCCGAGAGGACGAGGACGTCGCCGGAGAAGTCGGAGAGGGACTTCAATGCCGTTGCGACCGCGTGGCCTGTACCGAGCTGTTCTTTCTGTAAAACGAACCCTATCTTTTTGGAGGGGAATGCGGCCTTTACATCATCGGCGCCGTGGCCTATGACGACAGCGACCCGCCCGGCCTTGAGCTCTTCCATTATGGCCAATGGGTAGAAGAGCATCGGCTTGCCCGCGACCTCGTGGAGGACTTTGGGCCTCGTTGATTTCATCCTGGTGCCCTTGCCTGCCGCAAGGACGATGACCGCGAGGTTCTTCATCCTTTCAAAGATATATTATGGCCGGAGGTTCGTCAAGGGATTTAGGTACAAGAGAATGTCGCACAGGGAGGGCGCCTCTCCTCCCCTTTACGAGGGGAGGCCGGGGAGGGTCGCTTCTTCGTTTATTTCTGTCATTCCCGAGGTTTGAATCGGGAATCCAGTAATTGGTTTACAGATAATTCGAGGTAGGGATTGAGGGGAGGCTTTCTTCCCCCTTTTCTAAAGGGGGACAGAGGGGGATTATTATGATCTCGCTCTGCGGTCGAAGCCCTTTTGCGCGCACCGCGCGCTCTTGGGCATAGGATTCGCTCGCTTCCTCCCTCCCCCTCCCTCCCCCTCCCGCTCGCTCGCCCCTTGAGCGCTTCGCGTCAATCTACCCCGGCTCGCTCGCCTCGGCCTCCCTTAGGCTTCGCTCACCTATGCCCGGGGTTTTTGAAAAACAAACAAAAAACGATAGGCAGGACGTTCCAGTCCCGCAGGCTTATCTTGTAGATACCGTTTTGCCTGTCAAGCCATTTGTGATGCAAATTGAGGATTGAAGGGCGTTCCGGTTTTGAGCACTCCAGTCTTGTAGATACCGTCTTGCCCGTCAAGACTAAATTGTTGCGAATTGAGGATTGAA
>JACREV010000079.1 GCA_016218095.1 Deltaproteobacteria bacterium
GGAAGCTCAACGCCATAAAGGCCGGGCTTTAGCCAACCTAAGAAGGAGCCGAGGATGTCTGATACTCAGTACGTGAAGACCTATTCGTGCCCGACCTGCAACGCTACCGCGAGCGGGAGAGGTCATCTATGCCACCCGAGAAAGGAAGGTCTCCCGTTCGCCTGCGAGTTCTGCGGCAAGACGGTGGAGGACCCGAGGCACGTCTGCCCCCCGATGCTGGAAAAGATAGAATACACCTGCAGGAAGTGCGGCAGGCTCGCCATCTACGACTCGCTCCTCTGCGACCCCGTGCAGATAGACGGCGAGTAAGGGTAACGCAAGGATGCCAAAGAGGGTAATAAGGGAAGCTAAAAAATACATCTCCCCCGCGCTCGTCTTCCACTCCGACATAGTCGTAAGGAAGGCGAAAGGCGTATCCGTCGAAGACGAGGACGGACGCGTATACATGGACTTCACCTCAGGGCTTGCCACAGCCAACCTCGGCCACTCGCCGACCGAAGTCATAGAGGCCGCGCGCTCTCAGATGGACAAGCTCGTCCACTCCGGGTGCATATTCTATTACGAGAGCGAGGTCGAGCTCGCAAAGAGGCTTGAGAAGATAACCCCGCGCTCGATCGGCATGTTCTTCTTCTCTAACAGCGGGGCAGAGGCGGTCGAGGGCGCGATAAAGCTCTCCAGGTTTCATACCGGGAGGCAGGGGATACTCGCCTTCATGGGCGGCTTCCACGGCAGGACATACGGGGCTTTGACGCTCACCACTTCAGCCGTAAAATACAGGAAAAAGTATCATCCGCTCCTCCCCTCGGTCTACCACTCTCCGTACCCTTACTGCTACAGGTGTCCGATGGGGCAGAGGGTCGAGACCTGCTCAATCGACTGTGTTGAGTACCTCGAGCGCGTATTCAAGTACCAGATTTCACCCGACGAGGTCGCCTGCGCCGTGATAGAGCCCGTCCTCGGCGAGGGCGGCTACATCGCGCCGCCGATGAAGTTCATGAAGAGGCTGAAAGACATCTGCCGGAGGGAAGGCATACTGATCGTAGCCGACGAGGTACAGACCGGCTTCGGCAGGACCGGCAGATGGTTCGCCTCAGACCACTTCGACCTCGACCCTGACATAATCACCATGGCAAAAGGCATAGCCTCGGGCTTTCCATTGAGCGCGATAGGTTCAAGGAAGTCGATAATGTCCAAATGGACACCCGGCGCGCACGGGACGACCTTCGGGGGCAACCCCGTATCGTGCGCCGCGGCCTGCGCTACGATTGACAAGATAGAGAAGGACGACGTGCTCGGGAACGCGGAGAGGATGGGCGCGTATGCGCTTGAGCGCCTCAATGCCCTTAAGGAAAAGCGGCGCTCCATAGGCGACGTCCGGGGCCTGGGACTGATGATAGGCGTTGAGTTTATAAAAAAAGACGGCGCGCCTGACAGGGATGCGACGGGGCGCGTCATAAAGAAGTGCCTCAAGAACGGGCTCGTCCTTATAGAGTGCGGTGTCGACAAGAACGTGATACGCATCATGCCGCCTCTCACCGTGACCGACAGGGAGATGAAAAAGGCCCTCGATATATTTGAGGAGGCCGTTGTTTGAAAGGCACGCAGAAGCCCTTTGTCGTAATAATATCGATTGCGGCGCTCGTCGTATTTTTCCTCCAGCTCGACTGGCTCGTCACCGGAAGGGTCCCGCAGATACCGTCGATACAGGCGATGGCGCAATTCTTCAGCTTCGTCGGCGACGGGGCCTTCCTGCTGGGTATAGCCGCCCTTCTTTTCCTCTCAGGCTGGTCCTCTAAAAAAAAAGGGCTCAAGGACAGCGGCAAAGAGAGCGCCCTTGCGGTTGCGCTCGGCGGCGTTGCGGTCCACATATTAAAGGCCGCCTTCGAGCGCCCGAGGATTGCGCACGGCGGTGCGGATTCCGTAGTGCGCCTGCTTGAGAACCCGTCCATCTTCGACCTCACAGGCAGATACAACTCGTTCCCATCGGGGCACGCAACGGCCGCGTTCGCCGTCGCATACGTCCTTTCGAAGAGATACCCGCGCCTGGCAATCCCCCTCGATATTACCGCGATGCTGGTCTCCGCCGCGAGGGTATGGCTCGGCTCGCATTACCCGACGGACGTCCTTGCCGGCGCGTTCCTTGGGATCTCTGCCGGTTACCTCGTCGTGACAAAGACAAGGGCGCGGGAGAAGTGGCTCATCGCGGGCTTAGGCCTCCTCGTCATATTCATCTCGTTCTTCAAGACCGGAGGCTTCCTCCTTTTCGACGTCGACGAGGCGGTGTTTTCGGAAGCGTCCCGGGAGATGCTCGAGACCGGAGACTTCATAACGCCCACGTACAACTACGAGCCGAGGTACGACAAACCCATACTCATCTACTGGTTCATGACAGCCGCCTTCAAGCTCTTCGGCGTGACCGAGTTCGCGGCGAGGTTCACGTCCTCGATATTCGGCGTCTTTCTATCTTCCATGACGTTCCTCTTCGTGCGCCGCTTAAAGGGGACGCTCGCGGCAACGTTCGCGACACTCGCGCTCATACTCAACATCGAGTTCTTCATATACAGCCACTCGGCCGTGACCGACATGACGCTCGCTTTTTTCCTCTCCGCCGCGCTCTTCTCCTTTTATCTCGCGAACGAGGGTGACGGGCGCTTCCGCGTCTTTTTCTGGATAGCCTCCGCCCTTGCGGTCCTCACGAAGGGCGCGATCGGCATACTCTTCCCCGTCACCATCGCCCTCCTGTACCTGTGGCTCCGCGGGGAGCTTAAAAAATCGACGCAGTTTCTGAAACCCGCCCACATCGGGCTCTTCTTCCTCATCGCCGCCCCATGGTTCATAGTCGAGTTCGCGATAAACGGGTGGGAGTTCTTCAACGCCTTCATCGTGAAGCACCACATTCAGAGGTACTCGGACGTGATATCGAGCCACGGCGGGCCTCTCTATTACTATCTCGGGGTCCTGCTGGCGGCGTTCTTCCCGTGGGTGGCGATGTTGCCGACCTCGCTCTACTGGGGGTTCAAGGAGCGGCTCAAGGGGGACAAGTCCCTCAACCTCTTCCTCTCGGTCTGGTTCGTATTCGTGCTCGTCTTCTTTTCCATCGCCAGGACGAAGCTGCCCAACTACATCTTTCCGCTCTTCCCGGCGGCGGGGATGCTCGCCGGGCTAAAAGTCGCCGACCTCGTGGAAGGCAAGGGCAGGAAGATAAGCGTCTATCTCCTTATCATCATCGCCGCCCTCTTTTCGGCCGCGCTCCTCGCCCTGCCCGCGATGGGTATCAAGATGGATGTCCAGCTCCCTGATTGGCACTTCTACTTCCTTGGCCTGCTCTTCCTCGCGATCGCCGCGCTCGGAGCCCTCTCTCTCGTAAAGCCCGTGAGGGCGTTCATCGCCATAGCAGGGGGTGCGGCGGCGCTCATAATATTCTTGCGCATATACGCCATGCCGCCCCTGAACTCGCACCTTCAGAAGACCCTTTTCGAGTACGCGAGGTATTCGCGTATGCTGGATAAGGACTCGACGGTCGCGGCATACGGGATAAACAAGCCTTCTCTCGCCTTTTACGCGAGGAGAAAGGTGCAGAAACTTGAGAAGGACAACCTCTGCAACTTAAAGGAGTACGCCAAAAAAGGGGATATACTTGTAATCACGACGCCAAAATCCTACGAGGGCGCTGAGGAACTAAAGGCCCTCGATGTCATTGACTCAAGGCCCGATTACATGCTCGTCGGCAGGATTTCACCAAGACTGCCACGGTTCGAATAATTTCAGGTTACATCTAAAAATTAGGGATTTTTTACGAGGTCAAGGAAGGGTGGAAATAAAAAGCGGAGCATATATGTTAATATGTGAGCATTTTTATTTCCGGCCTGACGCAGAGATCGGGAAAAATAACAATTTTTAGAGGTAGCCATAGCGAGGTCCCCGTGAGGAAAAAGGTCATAATAATGGGCGCCGCCGGAAGGGACTTCCACAACTTCAACATGCGATTCAGGAATGACGCCGGTAGCGAAATTGTCGCCTTCACAGCCGCGCAGATACCGTTCATCGGAGACCGCCTCTATCCCCCTGCCCTCTCAGGGCCGCTCTACCCCGAAGGCATCCGCATCTTTCTCGAAGACGAGCTCCCCCGCCTCATAACTGACCTTAAGGCCGACGAGGTGGTCTTCTCGTACAGCGACCTCTCTCACGAGGACGTCATGCACAGGGCCTCCCTCGTCGTCTCTCTCGGCGCGGACTTCCGCTTCCTCGGCGCTGAGACCACCATGCTCGCTTCGATCAGGCCCGTCATATCGGTCTGCGCCGTCAGGACAGGCTCCGGCAAGAGCGGTGTCACGAGGTTTATCGCACGGGTCTTAAAAGAGCGGGGGAAAAGGCCCGTTGTCATCCGCCACCCCATGCCATACGGCGACCTCGCGGCACAAAGGGCGCAGAGGTTCTCCTCTTACGACGACATGAGGCGTGCGGACTGCACGATAGAGGAGATGGAAGAGTACGAGCCGCTCGTATCCGACGGCGTGACCGTCTTTGCCGGTGTCGATTACGCCGAGATACTCTCGAACGCCGAAAAAGAGGCGGACGTAATCATATGGGACGGGGGCAACAACGACCTGCCGTTCATAAGGCCCGACCTTGAGATAGTCGTAGCAGACCCCCTCCGGCCCGGTCACGAATCATCATACTTCCCCGGAGAGGCTAACGCGAGGCGCGCCGACTGCCTCGTCATAAACAAGGCCGACTCCGCCGAGGTTGAGGCGGTAAAGACGGTCGAGGCCAACTTAAGCGCTCTCAATCCAACCGCGAAAATAATAAAGACCGCCTCCGTCGTAAAGGCCGACCCGTCGATAGCCGGAAAGAGCGTCCTTGTCATCGAGGACGGCCCGACGCTTACGCACGGCGGCATGGACTTCGGGGCCGGGGTCTACGCCGCGCGCACGTTTGGTGCCCACCCGATAGATGTGCGCCCCTACGCCGTAGGCTCCATAAAGGAGACCCTCAAAAAATACCCGAGGCTTACGACACTCCTCCCCGCCATGGGTTACTCGAAGGGGCAGGTGCGGGACCTCGAAGAGACCGTCAACAACACACCTTGCGACCTCGTGCTTATCGCAACACCCATCGACCTCTCGAGGGTTATCAACATCAGGAAACCTTTCACGCGTGTCGAATACGAGGTGAAGGACATGGAAAAGGACGGGCTCGCCTCCGTCGTCGCAGGGTTTATCGAGAGGGTATGAAGGGACTGCTCTTCATTTTAGCGAAACGCTACATCGCCGGGACGGAAAGGTCCGACGCGATAGGGGCCGCGCGACAGCTAAACTCCCTCGGAATTCTCGCGGCGATAGACCACCTCGGAGAGAACATAAAGACGAAGGAAGAGGCGAAAGAGACCGTAACCGAATATCTCTACCTGCTCGACGAAATAAAGACATCCGGCGTAAACGCCGCAGTCTCCCTGAAGCTCACCCACTTAGGCCTCGATTTCTCGGAGGCGCTTTCCGAAGAAAACGCCGCCGTCATAATCGAGCGCGCCATTCGATATAACAACACGGTCTGGTTCGACATGGAGTCCTCGGCCTACACGCAGAGGACTTTAGACATTTACATAAGGCTCAAGCGCCGGTATCCGAATATCGGCATAGCCGTCCAGAGCTATCTCAAACGGAGCGAGGCGGATGTAAAGCTACTCATATCGAAGGGTGCGAGCGTGCGCCTCGTAAAAGGCGCGTACAAGGAGCCTCTGGAAATCGCGTTTAAAGACAAGAAGGACGTGGACGAGAGTTTCGAGCGCCTCATGAAGATGATGCTCGCCTCCGGCAACATGACCGCGATAGCCACTCACGACGAAAGGCTTATAAACGAGGCGAAGAGGTTCATTGAAGAAAAAAAGATACCGAGGGGTTCTTTCGAGTTCGAGATGCTGCTCGGGATAAAACGTACGCTACAGAAAAAACTCGCCGAGGAGGGTTATCAGGTCAGGACATATATCCCTTACGGGAAAGATTGGCTGCCGTATACTATCAGAAGGTTGAGAGAGAGAAAGGAGAATATATATTTTGTGGTGAGGAATATTTTTGATTAGCAGACTTACAGGAAAAATGAGCGGTGCTGGAAAGCCCCGCCTATCAAGCACGATAAGCGCGTCCAGCCGCGCCTGATCCTGATGCCTTACGGCACCGCGCACTCCGACGGGCTCCCCTTTATCTTCTCTACCGCGTGAACGAGCGCTGGCATGACGACCGCGAGGTTCTCTCTTACCGCCCTCGGACTTCCTGGCAGGTTTATGATGAGCGACTCTTTCCTTATCCCGCAGACGGCCCTCGATATCATGGCGTTCGGCGTCTTCTTCAAGCTCTCGGCCCTCATCGCCTCGGACATGCCGGGGAGCTCCCGCTCTATCACGGCCTTCGTAGCCTCGGGCGTGACATCGCGAGGGGTGACCCCGGTGCCGCCCGTCGTGAGTATCAGGTCGAGTTTTTTAACATCCGCGTACTCGATGAGTTTTTCCTTTATGACAGAGACCTCGTCAGGGATGACCTCGTAGGCTCTTACCTCGGAAGGGAGCTCCTTTATCATCCGCTCGATCGCCTTGCCGCTGAAATCCTCCCGCGCGCCCTTCGAGCCCTTGTCGCTCATGGTAAGTATTCCGACTGTTATCATAAAGACCTTTCTGTCATTCGGGTGAAGGCGGTCAGATCTGATTTCACCCTCCCCTCTATCCCCTCCCGTCAAGGGATGGGAAGTATTGTTTTAAAGGTAGAAAAATCTTAAGGGGTCTCAGACACCCATACATCCCCGCCCTTCGTCGTCTCCCTCTTCCAGATGGGGGTCGTCCTCTTGAGTTCCGTTATGGCCCACTCGCAGGCCATGAAGGCGTCGTTCCGGTGGGCGGAGGCCGCGGTTATGAGGACGATGTCCTCTCCGATTGCGATCTTCCCAACCCTGTGGACGATGCCGATCTCGATGATGTTGAAGTTCTTGAGCGCCCGCTCCCGTATGTCGTTGAGCCTGGCTTCGGCCATGCCGGGGTAGTGCTCGAAGTCGAGCCCGGTTATGGTCTCGCCCTTCGAGAAATCGCGCGCCGCGCCCAGGAACACGACTACGCCGCCGATCCCCCTGGAAGCGGCCTTTACAAGCTCGACCTCTGCGTTTATCGAGAAGTTCTCCCTCTGTATCCTTACAAGCTCCATGTCACCTTTCCTTATCCGCCTGAGAACGGCGGGAGAAGTCCGACCTCGTCCCCGTCTTTTATAATCGTGTTCTTGTCCGCGAACTCCAGGTTGACCGATATGAGTATCGACCTGCCGTCGAGTATAGTTGAGAGCGCCGGGAAGTCCTTTTTGAGCATTGACTTAAGCTCCGCGACCGTTATGGGCGCGTCTATCTTGTACTCGCGGGACTCGGCCTTGGCAAGCCCCTTGAGCATGGCGAAGAATCTGACTGTTATCATTTTTATTTATTTACTTTCGGAGTGGGTTGCAAAACCATTGCACAACATAA
>JACREV010000075.1 GCA_016218095.1 Deltaproteobacteria bacterium
CCATCAAGGGGGAGGGGGTGAAAAAACGCGGCAAGCCGCGGGGTATTTGACCCCAAGAGAGAATAAACAGGAGGCATTGAAATGCCAGAAAAGATAGGACACTCGATAGACGGGATTGAAGAGTACGACAACCCGATACCCGCATGGCTCATGTGGCTGCTGTACGTGTCGATAGCCATAGCCGTTGCGTACCTCGTCCTTTACCCGGGCTTCTGGAAGGGGGCTACGGGCTGGAACCAGGCCACGATGTACGAACGGGAGATAAAAGAGGCGTCCTTAAAGTACGCTTCAGCCGGAGGCACGGCCGACCTCTCGGCGATAATCAACGACCCAACAGCAATTGCGAGGGGGCAGGAGATATTCGCCCAGAACTGCATGCCGTGCCACGGCGCGGACGCGACCGGCGGCATAGGGCCTAACCTTACCGACAACACCTGGCTCTACGGCGGCACACCCGAAGAAGTGGTGCATACGATAACCAACGGGACCGAAAAAGGCATGCCCACCTGGAAGTCACAGCTCGGGCCGAAAAAGATCGCTGATGTCGCTTCCTATGTCTTGAGCCTCGGAAGAGCAAGGTAAAAAGGCGGAAGCGATGGAGACCGAAAAGCGGAACAAGATATACATGAGGGAGGTGGCGGGGAGGTTCAGGAGACTGCGCTCTTTAGTCTCCTTCGCCCTCCTCGCCGTCTACTTCGCGCTCCCGTGGGTCAGATACAATGGAGCCCAGGCGGTCCTCTTCGACATACCGGGGAGGAAGTTCCACGTCTTTAACTTCACCTTCTGGCCAGAGGAGCTCTACTACCTCGCCTTCGCGCTCGTCTTCCTCGTAATAGCTCTCTTCTTCTTCACGGCGGTCGCGGGGAGATTATGGTGCGGCTACGCCTGCCCGCAGACGGTCTTCACCGACATATTCATGTGGATAGAGCGCCTCATAGAGGGCGGAAGACGGAAAAGGATGGAGCTTGACGGCTCAAGCCTCTCGGGCGGGAAAGCCGCAAGGAAGATAGCGAAGCACGCCGTCTGGCTCGCCTTCTCATTTGCCACCGCCTTCGCGTTCGTCTCGTACTTCATCCCCCCGATGGAATTGCTTGCAAGGATAGCGACCGGCTCTCTCACAGGCGCGAACGCCTTCTGGCTCGGCCTCTTCACGTTCACCACATACGGGGACTGCGCGTTTTTAAGGGAGCTCATGTGCCTTGTCCCGTGCCCGTACGGGCGCTTCCAGTCGGCGCTCTTCGACCAGGACACCCTGATCATCGGTTACGACCCGAAGAGGGGCGAGCCGAGGGCGCACGGCAAGGCGAGGAAAGACGGGGCCGGCGACTGCGTCGACTGCACGCTCTGCGTCCAGGCCTGTCCGACCGGAATCGATATAAGGGACGGGCTCCAGTACGAGTGCATCGCCTGCGCGCAGTGCATAGACGCCTGTGACTCGGTCATGAGGAAGATGGGGTTGAAGGAAGGGCTCATAAGGTACGGGTCTCTGAGGACGATATCCGGCGGGACAACGAAGGTCTTAAGACCCAGGGTCATACTCTACGGCTTCTGCCTCGCGGCGTTATTTTCGCTTCTGACCTGGAAGCTCGCGACAAGGACGCCCCTTGAGATAGAGGTCCTGCGCGACAGGGCGTCCCTTTACCAGAAGGGGGCCGACGGGCGCGTCACAAACCTCTACACCATAAAGGCGATGAACATGGACTCGAAAGAGCATACCTATCGCATAAAGACCGAAGGCATTGACGCCTCGATCGTCGTGGGCAGGAACCCGGTGACCGTAAGGAGCGGGGAGGTCTACCAGACCGCGCTCGCGCTCGTAGTGGACAGGGCCGAGGGGGAGCGCGTGAAAAAGTTCGACTTCGTTCTCGAGGACGCGGAAGACCCGGGGGTGAGGGCCGCGAGGCAGTCGACGTTCCTCATACCTGAAGGGTCAACAAGGCTCTCCAGGGCGGAAGGGGAGGCGAGGTGAAAAAACATTCGAGGTGGCCGCTGGCCATAGGCATATCGCTCGGGATCGTCTTCGCCGTTAATATCGCGTTCCTATCGCTCGCCGTGTGGAGCGACGACGGCCTTATTGACAATAATTATTACGAAAAGGGGCTCAGATACGGCGAGAGGATAAAGGCCGAGAGGGAGCTCGGCTGGGACTTAAGGCTCTTTGCGGAAGATAATGGTGTCGGGGTGAAAGAGGTAAGGGTGAGCCTCATTGACAGGGACGGAGGCGCGGTTCAAGGCGCGAAGGTCACGCTCCTCGTCATGAGGCCCGCAACAGGCGGCTTTGACGCCCTCCACGAGCTAAAGGACGAGTCAGGCCTCTATAAGGGGCAGGTAGTCCTTCCGCTCGAAGGCTGGTGGGACTTGCGCGTCACCGCGACCCGCGGCGGGAAATCAATCGAAGAGACGTTCAGGCTCAAGGCCTGAGGAAGGGTTTTCATGGAAACGGCGACTATCAACGAAGAGTCCTGCTTTTTTGCCGACCCCCACGAAGGGCGCTGCTTCCACTGCGGAGAGGCGCTCCCATCCGACCCTTTGACCCATTTCGTAAAGGGCGCGCCCCTGGCGTTCTGCTGTCAGGGGTGCCTCTCTGTCTGCAGGTACATCTATGAGGCCGGGCTCGACGTCTACTATGAAAAG
>JACREV010000076.1 GCA_016218095.1 Deltaproteobacteria bacterium
ACGGCCGACTTCGTCGTCTTCTCCCTGCCGTTTACGGCGTAGAAGTCGGCGTACTCGTTGACGCTGGCCGTTGCAAGCTCCCTTCCGCTCATGGACGGGTCGGCGATGAGGCCCGCGAGTATCGCGTCATACGGGTCGCCGTCGGCGGGCTCGTTCGCTTCCGAGAAGACCATGTAGTCGACGAGCCCGGCGAATTCGTAGGCGACCTCGTACATCGCCATGAGGCATGCGTCGAAGTCCATGACGCTCAATCCGACGCCGGAGTCACGCACACCTCTTGCGAGGTCCGGAAGGCTCATGAAAGTCCCGCTCGTGTCGTCCTGGACCGCCCCTCTGGCGACGGCCTTGGCCTTCCATCCGGCCCCGTGGTCCCAGATGACGAGCGCGTAGTTGTCTGCCGGGTACTCGGAGGCCGCCCACCTTATGAACTCGGCGAGGGTCGCGGGGTCGGCCATGTCGACGTTCCCGATGCTCGCGCCTTCGAGGTTAGCGCGGGTCTCGTCGTTGTCCTTCTGTACGTATATCCTCCTCGTATCGGCCGGGACGCCGGTCGAGTAATTCCTGTTGAACTCGGCCTGGACTATGACCGCGACGCCGGAGGTCGACCCGGCCATCTCCATCTCGTTCAGGTCTTCGAGCGCGCTCTCCGAGAGGTTGTTGTCCGCGCCCATGTAGACCATGTAGGTCCAGCTCCGCCCGGTCGAGCTCGATCCCCCTCCTCCGTTGCCTGAGGACGACCCTCCGCAACCGCCCGTCGCAATGACGAGTAACAGCAGAAAAAGAACGACACTTCCGGTACGCCTCGTATACACACCGTCCTCTGTTTTTGAAGGTATGCCCGCGCTTTTACAGGCGGGGAACGAGGAAATGATAACCTATCCGGGAAGACAAGGCCAGCGAAATGGATTTATCCTGAAGGCACGTATGGCGGACTATGTGATTTTTAAAGCCGTGGGGTCAAGCGGAAAAGTCCGTTAGTCACGGTTGAAAACAAGGTCAGGCACGCGCAGAGGAGCGCACAAGACACGCGCAGTCCGCGACAGGCTCTACCTGGTGAAACTTCAATACCCTCTCGATGAGCGCCTCCGTCATGACGGTCCCCTTTGTGACGAGGAGCCTGCCCCTTGCCGACGTGAGGTTTTCGGCGAGCACCATGCCCGCCCTGATACCGGTTATGTGGTACCTCATGATCTCAGGCCCGTCGATTTCGGACTCGAAGGCCCTCTCCTCCTCGAGCCACTCGCCTAAAAATCCGAAGAACGCGTCCGCGACAGCGGGGTCGAAGGAGCGCCCGCGCTCCTCCATTATCTTTATGAGTATCTCCCTCGGGGTGAGCCGCTTGGCCCCGTGCCTGAACCTGTCGTAGAACGCCGAGATGGCGATTATCTGGGACCCTATGTGTATCTCCTCCCCCTTTAGCCCGTCGGGCCATCCCTTGCCGTCGAACCTCTCCATGCACCCTCGTATTATTATCCCGGCCTGCCTGAGCGTATCGACCGAGGAGAGGAGGTCCTGCGAGACCTTCGGGAAGTGCAGGAGGAGCTCCCTCTCGTCGGCCGTAAGGAGGTCCTCGTCCCTGTCTATCATCTCCCTCGGGAGGCCTATGAGGCCGATGTTGTGGAGGAGCGCGGAGGTCTCTATGAGCTCCCCGTCGGAGCCGTCGAACCCCATTTTGGCCGAGAGCCTCCTTGCCATAGCGGCGACCCTTCTTGAGCGCCCGCCGACGTTGTGGTCGTAGAGCTCCATCATGTTCGAGAATATCTTTACGAACGCGAAGAAGTTCTCTTTTATCTTCCGCGTCTTCTCCTCGACCTTCTTTTCGAGGTTGGCGCTCAAGTCCTTTAGGGCCAGGTCCTGTTTTTTTACGACCTCAGAGAGCTTCCTGTTCTCCGCTACGAGGTTGAAGCGCCCGAGCGCATCTTTCACCGCCCCCTTGAGCTCATCGTCGTTCCACGGTTTTATTATGTACCTTGCGGCATCGCACTTTTTAAGAGCGGCCGCGTCCTTCATGTCCGCGTTCCCGGCGAGCACGAACCTGACCGCATCCTGGTACGCCTCCTTGACCTTTGCGAGGAACTCCGCGCAGTCCATCGACGGCATCCGAAGGTCCGCGATGACGAGGGAGACCCTGTTTCTCATTATCTGCCGGAGCCCCTCAACGCCGCTCCCGGCCTTGAGTATCGTGTACCCTTCCCCGCCAAGCGCCCTCTCGAGGGAGTCGAGGAGACTCCTCTCGTCGTCGACAAGGAGTATTGTGTTTTCCATAATGGTCCTCTCTGAAACTTCGGATGGACGCCCCGTTTCCCGAATAGGGCGGCCGTGCGGAAGGTCACTATATCCAGCGCGTTTGAATCCGCGCCCGAGCGACGGGGTTTTCTCGTGAAGACGAGCGAAACCCTTAATAGAAATATCGGTAGTTTTTCGGAAAAACTTTAATTTAAACGGATGGTTATGGGGCGCGACCTCAGCGTATTCCTCTATGGTTTTCAATAAGTTGGCGGATAGTATAGCCTGCCGGGGGGAGAGGTAAAGATTCGAACCCTTTTCAGCCCTGCTTTTGTGCAAAAAAAATTAAAGGAATTTTACCATTTGCCGATGTAAAAGTTGGATAGCGTCAACAGGTCGTTAATATATTACAAAAACTTCAAGGAGGACGCGTATGGCATTGATCTGGACGACATCATTGGCGACGGGCATAGAGTGGCAGGACAATCAGCACAAGGAACTATTCAACAGGATCAATTCATTGATAGACGCGATGAACAGTGGCGTTGCGGCGGGGGAGGTCAGCGGGTTATTCAAGTTTTTGGATACATATGTCAGGGACCACTTCCGCAACGAAGAGGTCGCCATGGATAAACAGAGATACCCTGATGCCGTATCGCATAAGGAGCAACACAAAAAATTCATTGAGAATATGACACGACTGAAAAATGAATATCAAAAGGAACAGGCGCATAAACTCATAATAGAGGCCCGAAAGCTCCTTGCAGACTGGTTTTATGAGCATATCGCCAAAGTAGATAAAAAACTCGGCGAATTTTTGATTCATAATAGCAAGGTCGCTTAAGTATGGCGGAAGGGGGAGGGAGTCGGCCTGCGCTCGTCGGCATCCCGCCTCCTCGCTCCGGCCCCGGTCTTCTCGCTTCCGGCCGCTTCCATGCGGCCTTTTCCTCGCCAGCTCGGCGCTCGAAGCCTTCGACTCCCTGGAATGTCGGTGAAGTAATGGCGGAAGGGGGAGGGAGTCGAACCCCCCGGTCGTCCGTAACGGCGACAGA
>JACREV010000081.1 GCA_016218095.1 Deltaproteobacteria bacterium
GGCAACGGGTACGTACGGCTGGGCGCGAAGCCCCGTGTACTTCTGCGTGGGCCTGTATATGCGGTTGGTCTTCAGCTGTTCCATCCAGTGCGCGAGCCAGCCGGCGACCCTGCCCATCGCGAATATCGGCGTAAAGAGCTCCGTCGGGATCCCTATGGCCTTGAAGACTATCCCGGAATAGAAGTCGACGTTCGGGTGAAGGTGCTTGAACTCGAGCTTCTCCTTTACGACGGCCTCGAGCTCCCTCGATATCTCGAGCGTCTTCTGGTCTATCGCCTTGTGGTCGGCGAGCTCCCGCATGAAGGCTTTCAGGACGTCGCCCCTCGGGTCCCTCGTCCTGTAGACCCTGTGGCCTATGCCCATTATCTTCTCTTTCCTTTCGAGCTTGCGCTCGATGTAGGGGCGGACGTTCTCCTTCGAGCCTATCTCGTCTATCATGTGGACGACCTCCTCGTTCGCGCCGCCGTGGAGGGGGCCGGAGAGCGTGCCTATGGCGGAAGATACTATCGTATAAGGGTCGGCGAGCGTGGAGCCCACGACGCGCGCGCTGAAGGTGGATGCGTTCATCGTATGGTCGGCGTGGAGCGTAAGCATCGCGTCCAGTATCTTTTCGACGAGCGCCGTCGGCTCGCATTCAAAGAGCATGTAGTAGAAGTTCGCGGCAAAGGAGAGGTCGTTCCTCGGCTGTATCGGCGCGTCCCCGTGCTTGAGCCTCTCGCACGCGGCGACTATCGTCGGCATCTTCGCCATGAGCCTCACGGCCGACCAGTAGCGGGTCTCGGCGTCGAGCGTGTCGCGCGCCGGGTAGTACATCCCCATCGCCGAGGTGACGGCCTGGAGGTAGTGCATCGGATGCCCGTTCTCGGGCAGGTACTCCATCATCCGGAGTATCTTGAGCTTGAGCCTCGTATGATAGGTGACGTCGGTCCGCCACTTATGGAGCTCCGCCTCTTTCGGCAGACGGCCGAAGATGAGGAGCCAGGCTACCTCGAGGAAGTCGCTCTTTTCCGCGAGCGCCTCCACGGGTATGCCCCTGTACTCGAGTATCCCCGCTTCTCCGTCGATGTAGCTTATGGCGGATTCAGCGGCCGGTATCCCCTCGAGCCCCGGCACTACATCCATCATGAGTTTTTCATCCATATCGGTTCGCGTCCTTTTAAATAGCGGTAAGAGCATACCACCATTTCGGAGCCAATGCAATTTTGCTTGAGGTCCTGGCCGGACGGGCAAATCCATATCAGACGGCTCTGCCTCAGGGATGCTCGAGCAGCCGGATTTGAAATTGGCCGTACGCCGAGTACCGCCGGACTGGCAGACCCGTATCGGACGGCTTTGCCTCAGGTAGCCTAAGCGGCCCGATTTGAGAGTGCCGTGCGCCGAGCACCAAAAAAAAGGCCTTCGCCCCCCAGGGGGCGAAGGCCTTTGTCAATTGCATCGTTAAGAGATTACTGTTGCGGGTTTACGTTTTCGGCCTTGAGTCCCTTCGGTCCCTTGGTGACCTCGAAGTCCACTCTCTGACCTTCTCTCAGGGTCTTGAATCCATTGCCCTGAATGGAAGTGTAGTGGACGAAGACGTCTTCGCCGGAGTCCTGCTCGATGAAACCGAAGCCCTTCGACTCGTTGAACCACTTTACTTTTCCTGAAGGCATCTTGCACAACCTCCTTTCTGAAAGATTTGATAAGTCATAGGGGTTGTGCACTTCAGGTCTGAGGCCTCGCGTACAAACCCATCTACTAACTTATTTATTGAGTAAGTGTAATGGACGAACTAAATGTTGTCAAGGCGGTTTTGAAGATTTTTTTCAGCCCCGCGAAACCTCCGCGAACCATGTTTTAAAGCGCCTTAGCGCCTCGGCCCTGTGGCTTATCGCGTTCTTCTCCCCGGGTGAAAGCTCGGCCGCGGTCCTCCCGAGGCGCTCTACTTCAAAGACGGGGTCGTACCCGAATCCGTTCTCCCCGCGCGGTCGCGCCGCTATTCGGCCACAGAGCTCCCCCTCGAAGACCTCCTCGCGGACTTTATCCTTGTAGGCGAGCGCGCAGACAAAACGCGCCGCCCTTTTACCGAGCGGCACGCCTTCGAGCTCGCCGAGGAGTTTCCTGTAATTGTCCTCGTCGGTCGCGTTCCTGCCCGCGTATCTTGCCGAATATATCCCCGGCCTGCCGTCGAGGGCGTCCACGACCAGTCCTGAATCGTCGGCAAGAGAAGGCAGCCCCGTGGCCTCGAATACGGCCCTCGCTTTTATAAGCGCGTTCTCCGTGAACGTATCTCCGTCTTCGGGCGGGAGCGCAACGGAGGGAAAGTCGGCGAGGGACAGGACTTCTACTTCCAAACCCTTGAGCATTTCTCCAAGCTCGCGCGCCTTACCCCTGTTCTTTGTGGCTATCACGAGCTTCATATGCCCTGCTTAAGCGCCCTTTTCTGATGCGCGACGAGCTCCATTATCCCCTTCTCGGCAAGTGAGAGCATCTTTCCAAGGTCGTCCTTTGAGAACGCCTTCTGCTCGGCGGTCCCCTGGAGCTCGACGAACCTCCCGGAGCCGGTCATTATGACGTTCATGTCGACCTCGGCGGTCGAGTCCTCCTCGTAGTTGAGGTCGAGGCAGGCCGCGCCCTTTACGACCCCTACGCTTACGGCGGCCACGCTATCCAGCACAGGGACCTCATTGATGAGCCCCGCGTCCCTCAAAGACAGAAAAGTGTCATAGACCGCCACGTAGGCGCCCGTGATCGACGCGGTCCGGGTGCCGCCGTCCGCCTGTATGACGTCGCAGTCGACGTGCACCGTCCTCTCTCCGAATCTGGAGAGGTCGAATACCGCACGGAGGCTCCTCCCTATGAGACGCTGTATCTCGTGCGTCCTTCCGCCGACCTTGCCGGTCGACGACTCCCTCTGTATCCTCTTCTTCACCGACCTCGGCAGCATCGCGTACTCGGCGGTGAGCCAGCCCTTTCCGGTGCCGGCGAGGAAGGGCGGGACCTTCTCCTCGACCGTCGCCGCGCAGATGACCTTCGTGTCCCCCGCCTCGAAGAGGACCGAGCCCTCGGCGAATTTGAGATACTCGCGCGTGATGCGCACGGGCCGGAGCTCGTCCGTTGCCCTGCCGTCAGTTCTTGCTTGTCCTTTTGCCAATGGATGTAACGTCCTTTCCGGGCGTCTTGGCCCCTGCCCCCGTGAAACCCATTATCCCGTCAACGATAGCCTCCGCTATGCGGGTCTGCTCTTTTTTAGATGTAAGCAACTTCTCCTCCCCCGGGTTCGAGATGAACCCGGCCTCCACGAGTATCGCGGGCATGGTCGCGCCGACGAGCACCGTGAACGGCGCCTGCTTTACGCCCCTGTTCTCCCTCCCCGAGTTCTTCAACATGGACAGATGAACGTTCTCGGCGAGCCGCGAGCTCTCGTGGTGCGCCTCCGTGTTGGCGAGATCGAGGAGTATCAGCTGGACGTCGTCCCCGTCGGTCCTCGCCTCAGTTGTCTTTACTACCCTGTTCTCGAAGGCCGCGACCCTGCGGGCGTCGTCGTCGGTCGCGTCAAAGCTCAGGAAAAACGTCTCGAACCCCGAGGCCTCGCGGTTAAGGGCCGCGTTCGCGTGTATGGAGACGAAGAGGTCGGCCCCGTTCCTGTTCGCGAAGGCGGTCCTCTCCTCAAGCGGTATGAAGACGTCTACAGTCCTTGTAAGGAGGACGGTCGACGAGAGCCTTTCGTTCAGTATCTCGGCCACCTTGAGCGCGAGGCTCAAGACGACGTTTTTTTCCTCTGTCCCGTTCGGGCCGACGGCCCCGGTATCCTCTCCGCCGTGGCCTGGGTCGATAACGATGACGCCGGGACCTTCCGGCCCCGCGGCTGTCGCCGGAGACTGCATAAAGGCCGCAAAGAGGGCTGTCATTACGATCAAAAGGAACTTACGCATTGTCTTATTGTAAATTCATTTGTACAAGAACGCAACAAATGCCTTTATACCGCGTTACACTCCTCGGAAAATCCTCGACGTACAAAACAAGTACGCCTGCGGTTTTCCTCGTCGTGCGCCTTGTCTAAAGCCATTTTCTGCGTTCTTAATGATCGGAATAGGCAGAGGATGTCAACACGGTCCTTGCCGGACGGGCAAAGTTCATATCGAGACGACCTGATTGCCCTTGCCCGATAGCCTCCGAAGGACATTGGCCCCGCGCCGAGTACCCTCGCCGGACGGGCAAATCCATATCCAAGCGGTTATACGCAAGTATACCAAAGCCACACGATTCGAAACTGGCCGTACGCCGAGTACCGCCGAGCGGTCCTTGCCGGACGGGCAAAGTTCATATCGAGACGACCTGATTGCCCTTGCCCGATAGCCTCCGAAGGACATTGGCCCCGCGCCGAGCGGTCCTTGCCGGACGGGCAAATCCGTATCGGACGGCTTTGCGTCCGGGGGCCTGGGAAACCGGATTTGAATTTGGCCGTACGCCGAGTACCCGAGCGGGTTTGACACCTTTGCGTTACCCTGCCATAGTTATAAGTGAGGTAAAAGTGGAGCACTGGGTCGAGTTCGTAATCCTCGCCGCCCTGATCGTCTTCGGCGGCTCAAGGCTCTCGAAGTACGGCGACGTTATAGCGGAGAAGACCGGCGCCGGGAGGGCGTGGACCGGGCTCATACTGCTCGCCTCCATCACGTCGCTCCCCGAGCTCTTTACCGGCGTAAGCGCCGTGACCGTCGCGGGGGTCCCGGACATAGCGGTCGGGGACGTCATGGGCGCGTGCGTCTTCAACCTCATGACGCTCGCCCTCCTCGACCCGATGGACAGGTCGAGCCCCGTCTTTTCGAGGATCGGGCAGACGCATGTGGTCTCGGCCGGGTTCGGGATGCTCATGCTCGGGGTGGCCTCGGCCTCCATCCTGCTTGAGAGCTCGGTCCCGTCGGCGCTGAACATAGGCGTCTATACCCCGGTTATCATTATCGCTTATGCGGTGGGGATACGGACCATCTACAACTACGAGAAGAAGTTCCTCGTAAAACTCGTCGAGGAGGCGGCGGAAAGGCTCAGGTACTCGGAGATACCCCTTAAAAGGGCGGTAATCCTCTATGCCGCGAACGCCGTTCTGGTGACAGGGGCGGCGGTGTTCCTCCCGTTCGTCGCCGGGAGGCTCGCCGAGGAGACGGGGCTCGGGACGGGCTTCTTCGGGACGTTTTTCGTGGCCATGGTGACGACCCTCCCGGAGTTTACGGTCTCGATATCGGCCGCAAGGATAGGGGCGTACGACCTTGCCATAGGGAACCTCCTCGGCTCCAACATGTTTAACATTGCCCTTCTCGCCGTAGATGATATACTCTACGCCGGAGGGCCGTTGTTCGCGGACGTATCGAGCGCGCACGCGACGACCGGGCTCATGGCCATGATCATGACCTCGATAGCGGTGTTAAGCATCTCTTACAGGCCCGAGAGAAGGGCGGTCATGAGGTTCGGCTGGGACTCGCTCTCCATGCTCGCGATAGGCGCGCTGAATGCGTACCTCATGTACCTTAAAAGCGGTTGATACTTCTTCAGGAGAAATTGCGGATGAAGCCAGTGATATTCACCGACCTTGACGGAGCGCTCCTCAGCAAAAAAGACTATTCATACAAGAGCGCGAAGCCGGCGCTTGAGAGGATAGCAAAGGCGGGGATACCTCTTATTTTCACGTCGAGCAAGACGAAGGCCGAGGTCATGGAGCTTAGAGGGAGGCTCAATAACACGCACCCCTTTATAGTCGAGAACGGCGGCGGGATATTGATACCGGACAACTACTTCCCCTTCGAGGTCGAGGGGGAGAAGATCACGGGCTACTCGTTCATAAAGTTAGGGAAGCCTTACGAAGACGTGAAAAAGGGGCTCGCCGCGGCGCGTGAGGGCACCTCTGCCGTCATAAAGGGCTTCGGCGACCTCACGGAAGAAGAGCTCTCGACGATAACGGGCCTTTCGATAGAGGACTCCCGCCGCGCCAAGGAGAGGGACTTCGACGAGCCGGTCTTTTTCAGGGGGACCGTCGAGTCCGAAAGGGAGTTCTTCATCCGCATCGAGGAGAACGGCCTCAAGTGGACGCGCGGCAGGTACTTCCACGTCCTCGGGGCGCACGACAAGGGAGACGGCGCGAGGATATTAAAGGGCTACTACAAAAGGCTCTACGGCGATATCGTCACCATCTGCCTCGGCGACGGCTACAACGACCTGCCGCTTCTGCGCGAGGGCGACTACCCGGTCCTCATAATGAAGGACGACGGCGGGTTCGAGCAGATCTACCTCGACGGGCTCATCAAGACCGATGCGCCGGGCCCCGAAGGCTGGAACAAGGCCGTTACAGGGATACTCGATTCGCTCGAGGCGTCCGAGAAGGGATACAGGTGCTAAAGCCCCCGCTATCCGCACGCTGAAACGCTCCCCGCTCTTTTCCCCGCATCCCTTTTAACCCCGTTCGCAAAACCGAAAGGCCGCCATGGAGTTTGACCCCTCACCCGCAACAGCGGAGGCGAAAGGCAAGGGCGCCCTTTCCGCCGATATAGTCGTCGGCATCCCGAGCTACAACAACTCGGCGACGATAAGCCACGTCGTAAAGGCCGTCGACGCCGGGCTCGGCAAGTACTTCCCGAATGAGCGCGCGGTCATCGTAAACTCCGACGGAGGCTCGCAGGACTCGACCCCCGAAGAGGTCATCCGCACGAGGGTCGACCACAGGGCGATATTCCTCACCCACAGGCTCTACCCCGTAAACCGCATAACCACCCCGTACCACGGCGTCCCCGGCAAGGGGAGCGCCTTCAGGACGATCTTCCACATGGCGGCCGCACTGGGCGCCAGGGCCTGCTGCGTCGTCGACGCGGACCTCCGTTCCATCACGCCTGAGTGGATAGAGCTCCTCATCGCACCGGTCCTCAAGGAGGACTACGACTTCGTAGCCCCCCTCTACTCCAGGCACAAGTACGACGGCACGATAACGAACTCCATCATCTACCCCGTTACGCGCGCGCTCTACGGCAGGAGGATACGCCAGCCCATGGGAGGAGAGTTCGGCTTCTCCGGGAGGCTCGCCTCGCGCTACCTCTCCCAGAACGTCTGGGATTCGGACGTCGCGCGCTTCGGCATAGACATCTGGATGACGACGGAAGCGATAGCGGGCGGCTTCAAGGTCTGCCAGTCGTACCTCGGCGCCAAGATACACGACCCCAAGGACCCCGGCGCGGACCTTAAGGACATGTTCACGCAGGTCGTGGGCTCTCTCATGTCTCTCACCGAGAAACATTATGACGAGTGGAAAGGGGCCTCGGCCTCCTCGGACGTCCCGACCTTCGGCTTCAAGTACTCGGCTGGCGTAGAGCCCGTCCGGGTCAACATGGAAAGGATGGTCAACGCATACAGGGTCGGGGTAAAGAACCTCAAGGACGTCTGGGCAAAGGTCGTCGGGAAGGACGCAATCGCCGCGTTCGAGGAGATCTCGAAGAAGGGGGGGACGCCGGAGTTCCATTTCTCGAGGGAGCTCTGGGTCAGGACAGTCTACGACTACCTCATCGCGTTCCACCGCAAAAAACTCCCCGACGACCACCTCCTCGGCTCACTCGTCCCGCTCTACTTCGGCAAGACCGCGTCTTTCTTCATCGAGGCCTCGGATTTCACGGACGAGGAGGCGGAGGCCGAGGTCGAAAGGACCGCGGAGGAGTACGAAAACCAGAAAAAGTATCTCCTCGAAAGATGGTAAAAGGAGGTGAGCATAATGGAGAGGCTTAAAAACGAGTTCATAGCCCACCTGAACGAGTTCCTGGACAAGGCCGCCGATTTCATCCCGAACTTCGTCGTAATGGTCGTGATACTCGCGGCGGGGCTCATCGTTGCGTGGGCGGTGAAACTCGCGATGACGAGGATTTTCGCGGCCGTAAAGCTCGACGACTGGGCCGACGAGACAGGCATCTCCTCGGCGCTCCACAACGCCGGGATACGAAAGCCGCCGTCGACTTTCATAAAGCTCTCGGTCTACTGGCTTATAGTAGTGATGTTCTTCATGGCCGGGTTCGCTTCGTTGGGCCTGAAGGTGACGGACACGCTCGCCTCGCTCTTCTTCATGTACCTGCCGAGGTTCTTCTCGGCGGTCCTGATCGTCATATTCGGGTACATCTTCGCGGGGTTCGTCTCCCGCGCCGCGCTCCTCACGGCCGTGAACGCCGGGATAGAATACTCGAAGCTTATCGCCGCGGCGGTCCGGATCTTTATCGTCATCCTCGTCTTCGCCATGGCGCTCGAACAGCTCTCGATAGCCCCGAGGATAGTATTCGCCGCATTCTCCATATTCTTCGGCGGGATATCTCTCGGATTGGCCATCGCCTTCGGCTACGGCGGAAGGGGGATAGCGAAGAAGCTCCTCGAATATATCGTGAAAAAGGAGACCGAAAAGGACGACATAAACATGCTATGAATTTGATTTGCCGCCCGTACGATGATAGAATTCAAAAAAGGCTCTGAAGCTTTTTATGGATAACCCCTCAGGCGCTTCTAAATGCCTTTACACGAATTCATCTCGGGAGGCCGACGGTTGTTCAGTGAAGCAGGAAATCCGAGGGCGCTTCTCATAGCGTCCCTCGTATTCGCGCTCTGTCTCGCCGCCTTTTTCGTCATCCGGAGGCTCGCCTTCGGGTCTTTCTCGAAGTGGGCGGGGAAGACCGGCACAAAGGCCGACGACATAGCCATAGAAGCCGTCAGGCACCCGTCCGTCTACTGGGTGATAGCGTTAAGCCTCTACATCGCCCTCGACACCTCGGCCTTCCCGGCGAAGTACGTCGGTTACGGGCTCTCCGTCCTCTACATCCTCATCGTCCTCTCCATTACGCTCGCCATCGCCAACATAAGCTCGGCGCTCGTCCAGAACGCGATGCAGAAGACGGCCGCGAACGTCCCTGTGACGGGCCTGTCGCGCGCGGTCATACGCGCCGTCATATTCGTACTCGGCTTTCTCGTGATACTCAACAACCTCGGCATCTCCATAACCCCGATACTCACGGCCTTGGGCGTCGGCGGCCTCGCGGTCGCGCTCGCGCTCCAGGACACGCTCTCGAACCTGTTTGCCGGGATGCACATCCTCGTCGAACAGCCCGTCAGGGTCGGGGATTTTATCAGGCTCCATACCGGCGAGGAGGGGTTCGTCTCGGACATAGGCTGGAGGACCACGCGCTTAAGACAACTCACCAATAACATCGTCATCATACCGAACAACAAGCTCTCGCAATCCACCATCACCAACTTCCACCTCCCGGAGCTGAAGACCGCGCTCGCCATAAAGGTCGGGGTCGAGTACTCCTCAGACGCCGACCGGGTGGAACAGATCCTCCTCGACGAGGCCAAAAAGGCCGTGGGCGCGGTAAAAGGGGTGCTACCCGAGCCGCCGCCGGTCGTCCGGCTCACCGGGTTTGCGGAATCCGCCCTCGAGTTCACGGTAGTCTGCCAGCTCGCCGAATACGTCGACCAGTTCGAGGCCCAGCACGAGCTCCGGAAGATGATACTGAAGCGGCTCAAGTCCGAGCATATCAACATCCCCTTCCCCACGAGGACCGTGGAGCTTAAAGACAAACGCCAGGACTAAAAACCGCCCAGCCTCCTTGACAGCCTACCTTCCCTCAATTACCCTCTAAAAGGACTCAGAAAAAGTTTTTTTTGCATTGCGAGGACCGCTTCTTCGGCGAAGAGGTCCTCGCAATGGCGCCGCTTCGTTTCTTCGTCCTCAAAAAGCGCCGGTGGAATCCGGGGGAGTTTTCCCATGGCTGACTTTTATCAGGCAGGGGCGATAACCACGCTCCACAGGATAGGAAGGCCGAAGACCGAAAAGCTCCTCGCCGAGCTCGAGCTCTACAGCATGGTGAGGCCCGTAGCCCTCGTGCTCCCGGCCTTATATTCGGATGTAACCGGCGAGGCGATGAAGGGGATATGCGCGGAACTCACAGCCGCGCGTTTCGTAAAAGAGATCGTCCTCGCGCTCGGCCCGGCCTCCGACGACGAGTTCAGGGCAGTCCGGGACCTCCTCTCGACGCTCCCGCAGAAGGTGAGCGTCGTGCATACCGGCGGCAGGCGCATAGGCGAACTCTACCGGACGCTCGAGGAGCACGGGGTATCCGCCGGAAGGGACGGCAAGGGGCGCTCGGCGTGGACGAGCTACGGCTATGTCCTCTCAGGGGCCGAGTGCCACGCCATAGCCCTCCACGACTGCGACATAGTCACCTACTCGATCGACCTCCTCGGCAGGCTCTGCTACCCGGTCCTGAACCCGACGCTCGACTATGTCTTCTGCAAGGGGTATTACGCGCGGGCGTCCGATAAGCTCCACGGCAGGGTGACTCGCCTCTTCCTCATACCGCTCGTAAGGGCGCTCCGAAAGATGACCTTCGACCAGCCCTTCCTCGAGTTCCTCGACACGTTCCGGTACCCGCTCTCGGGAGAGTTCTGCATGACGACGGACCTCGCCCGGGTAAACCGCATCCCGTGGGACTGGGGGCTCGAGGTCGGTGTACTCGGTGAGGTCTACAGGAACTATTCCACAAAGAGGATATGCCAGGTCGACATAGCCGACAACTACGAGCACAAGCACCAAAAGCTTTCGGCGGAGGACCCTGAGAGGGGGCTCATGAAGATGAGCATAGACATAGCGAAGACGTTATTCAGGACGCTCGCCTCCGAGGGCGTGATCTTTAACGACGCCTTTTTCAAGACGCTTGTAGCGACTTACCTCAAGCTCGCGGAGGACTCGATAATAAGGTACGAGGGGGACGCGGCGATAAACGGCCTCTCCTTCGACAGGCACGAAGAGGCCATGGCCGTCGACGCCTTCACGAGGGCTATAGCGAAGGCCGCGGAGATAATCGAGACGAACCCCTTGGGCGCGCCGTTAATCCCTAACTGGAACAGGGTGATATCCGCCATACCCGGGGTGCTGGAGAGGCTCAGGGCCGCGGTCGAGGAGGACAACGCGCTTTAGCGTCAGTGCCTCTTGCCCGGCGGCTCCTTCAACATGTCTTCGTAGACGCTCAAGAAATTCCCGTAGGAGAGCGGCTCTTCCTTGAGCCCCTCTATCGACCTTACTATCCCTTCGGCGAGCCTCCTCGTCTCCGAGTCTCCAGTCACGATGGAATACCTCTGGAAGAGGTCGGCGGCGGCGGAATTGCCGGACGGGACGTCGTTATCGAAGAGGTCACGTTCCCTGACGATGAGCCTCTCCTGGTCGTTCCCGGTATCGTAAAAGAGGGACTGTGTCTCGTCATAAAAGAGCTCTTTTATGGATGAGACGAGCTCTCCGGTCCTTTCAAGCCATTCCCCCTCGCCGGTCGCTTCAAAGATGGCGAGGAGCCCGAGAGCGAAAAGCGCGTAGTCCTCGAGGTTCGCCTTGGTGAGAGCGCCGCCTTCGAGGTAGTACCTGAGCAGCCTGCCGTTATCGTCCCTCGACGAAGTCATTATGAACTCCGCGCTCCTCTTCGCCTCTTCAGCGAGCGTCCCGTCGTTGAATATACGGGACGCCGAGGCGAGCGCGCTTATCGCGAGCCCGTTCCACGCGGTGATTATCTTCCTGTCGGTCGCAGGTCTCGTCCGCGTCTCGCGCGCCTTCCTGAGCTCGTTTTTAAGCTTTTTTACGCGCTCCGGGAGCCCGTCCTTGTATTTGAGCGAACGGGCTCCCCGGAGGAGGCTTTTGCCGCCCAGGTTCGCGTCCTCGATGAGATAGAAGTATTTCATGAA
>JACREV010000077.1 GCA_016218095.1 Deltaproteobacteria bacterium
GCCTCAGGCATGTCCTTTAAATCCGAGAGCCTGAATACCGGCCCCTCCTGGCAGACATAACAGCCGTTTATCTGGCAGTGTCCGCATTTGCCGACCCCGCACTTCATCCTGCGCTCAAGAGATACGAAGACCTCTTCGGGCTTTATGCGCTTGTCCCTCAAGGAGAGTATCACGAACTTGTACATGACCGGGGGGCCTATGACGATGGCGACGGTCTTGCCCTCGGCGACCTCCACCTTCGGTATGAGGGTCGTGACTACCCCGACGTTGCCGGTCCATTTGGGGTCGGGCTTGTCTATCGTAAGGTGGACCTCCAACCCCTTCGACCTCCATTCGTCGAACTCTTCGGCAAAGAGCATCTCTTGAGGCGACTTCGACCCGTAGATGAGCGTAAGTCTGCCGAACTCACGCCGCTCTTTCAAGACCGCCTTTATGAGCGACCGCATCGGCACGACACCGATGCCGCCCGCTACGAAGACGATGTCCTTGGACTTCATCTCGTCTATCGGGAAGGTGGTGCCGAAGGGCCCCCTCACCCAGACGAAGTCGCCCCTTTTGAGCCTGTGGAGCGCGTTCGTCACGTTGCCTACCGCCCGTATGCAGAGCTCGAATTCCTTTGTCTCTCCGGGGCCGGATGTGATGGAAATAGGCGCTTCGCCATAACCCGGAAGCCCCACCATGTAGAACTGGCCGGGCCCGTACTCGAGGAGCGATGGGTTCAGGGGCGCGATGGAAAAGAGCCTCTCCTTTTCGGTCACCCTTGTGACCCGCTCCACCACCCCGGGGACCGGGAGGTACGGCGACTCAAGCCCTTCTTTTGTTTGATTCACGAATAATCTCATTCGTCACTTCCGTTATGTTTATCTTGACAAGGCAAGCCCGCGAACATCTGCCGCAACCGACGCAGAATAGCATGCCGAATCTGTCGGTAAGATACCTGAACTTCCTGTTGAACCTGTGGCGCAGCCTCTCGGAGCGCGTCTTCCTGAAGTTGTGCCCCCCGGCTACCTTTGCAAAGTCCTCAAGCGTGCATCCGTCCCAAACGCGCACGCGCTCGCCTTCCGAGAGGTTCGGCTTCACCTCGTCCTTTATATCGAAGCAGTAGCAGGTCGGGCAGACCGTGTTGCAGGAGCCGCAACCGGTGCATATCGACCCTATGCGGTCCCATACGGGGCTGTCGTTGGATTTCGCGTATATGCCCGGGAGCTCCTTCGGGGGGGCGTCGAGCCGCGCCTTGAAGGACGCTTCCCTGATCCGCTCCCTCTCCTCAAGCTCTTTTATCTCGGAGGGCTTCGCCTCCCTGAGTCTCAGCCCCGCTATTATCTCCTCCCCCTTTTTCGAGGCGGTCCGGACGAGAAAGCCCTTCTTTATCTTGTGGAGGAATATGTCGAAGCCGTCGTCCACGGTCATGGTGCCGAGAGACTGGCAGAAGCAGTACTCGTCCGGCATGCAGTCCGCGCCTACAAGGAGCGTGTTTTCGCGCCTTGAGAGATAATTGGCGTCGGGCCTGCCATAGGCCCAGACCTCGTCCATGAGCGCTATGGCGTGGATGTCGCAGGGGTGAAGTCCGACAATAGCCTGTTTTTCGGATTCAATCACCGCCTCATGGAGATGGTGGCGGATGTCGTACCTTAAAAGGGTCTCTTTCGGGGGAAAGAGGAACTGCTTGGCGGATAGATGCGTGGGCGTAGAGAAGAGATCGAGCTCCTTCGCCTCGGCTATCTCGGCATAGGCCGGGAAACCGTCCTTTTTTACGGTGCCGTAGACCCTGTATTCCTTTAATAGGGTGTTTACGAGTTTAATCAGACCGGAAGCGGTTTTACCGTTCGCGCCCCCCGGGAGGAATCTGAAAAATTCAATGTTTTTCATATGTTAACTATTATATCAACGGCTGTTTTTTTTGTCTACCCCAAACGGGGATTTTTTTCCAAAAAGAATACTTGACAAAAATGATAAGGTATATTAGATTTGATTGTAGATGCATGGTTTTACCATGCGTCTCGGGAAGATATTTTCTTCCCGCGTCTTTTTAAAGGGGATGAGATGAGGCTATCTACAAAAGGGCAGTACGCCGTAAGGGCGATGGTAAACCTCGCCTGCCATTCGGGGGACAGGCCCGTTACGCTCAAGGACATCTCAACAGAGGAAGGCATCTCTCTTTCCTACCTCGAACAGCTCTTCGTGAAGCTCAGGAAGGGCAAGATCGTAAAGAGCGTACGGGGCCCCGGGGGCGGCTATGTCCTTGGCAAGCAACCCTCGAAGATAAGCGTCTGGGAGGTCATCTCCGTCGTCGAGGAGCCCTTGAACCCGGTCGCCTGCCTGGACGACGGCGCCGGTTGCGACAGGGCCGAGAGGTGCATAACGCAGAAGGTCTGGAAGGGGCTCGCCGAGAAGATCGCCGAGTTCCTGAACTCCGTGACCATAGAGGACTTGAGCCGCGAAGTCAAGCTCCACGGCACCACTTCCACCGTAGGCGCTACCGTATGCGGGATATGACGGATTGATGAGGATGTTGAAAGGAGGATTAAGCTTTTGAACAAGATATATTTCGACCATAACGCCACGACACCCATCCTTGGCGAGGTATTCGACGCGATGGTGCCGTTCCTGAAGGACCAGTGGGGCAACCCGTCATCCATTCATTGGGCGGGCAGGGGCACGAGGAAGGCCGTCGAGGACGCCCGCGAGACCGTCTGCAGACTCCTTAACTGCCAGAACGTAGAGCTCATATTCACGAGCTCCGGCACAGAGGGCGACAACCACGCCATCAAGGGGGTCGCCTACGCCAACAGGAACAAGGGCAACCACATAATAACCACCAAGGTCGAGCACCCGGCCGTGCTCAACACCTGCAAACACCTTGCAAAAGAGGGTTTCGAGGTCACGTACCTGGACGTCGACTCCGACGGGCTCATCGACCTCGAGGCGTTGAAGGCCGCGATAACCCCGAAGACGATTTTGATCACGATAATGTTCGCCAACAACGAGACAGGCGTCCTATTCCCCGTAAAGGAGATAGGCGATATAGCGAAAGAGCGCGGGGTCATATTCCACACCGACGCCGTCCAGGCCGCGGGCAAGGTCCCCATAGACGTACAGAAGCTAAACATCGACCTCCTCACCATCTCCGGCCACAAGATCTACGCCCCAAAGGGCGTGGGCGCTCTCTTCGTCAAGAGGGGCGTGAGGCTTGTCCCCCTCATCCACGGAGGCCACCACGAGAGGAACAGGAGGGGCGGCACCGAGAACGTCGCCGGAATAGTCGGCTTCGGGAAGGCCGCCGAGATCGCCATACGCGACATGGATAAGGAGATCGAGCACCTTAAGACCCTGAAAGACAGGCTTGAGGCGGGACTCGGGAATATCCCGCACATAAAGGTCAACGGACATGTGGATAAGAGGCTCCCGAACACCTCTAACATAAGCTTCGAGTTCGTCGAGGGCGAATCCCTCCTCCTTAACCTCGACATGAAGGGGATAGCGGCCTCGAGCGGCTCCGCCTGCACCTCAGGCTCTCTTGAGCCCTCCCACGTGCTGGTCTCCATGGGGCTCTCGCACGAGCTCTCGCACGGGTCGGTCCGGTTCAGCCTCGGAAAATCGAACACCGTCGAAGAGATAGACTATCTTATCGAGATAATGCCCCCGATTGTAGAGAGGATGCGCTCCATGTCCCCTCTCTACGCCGGGGCGAAGTAGGGAGCCTAAATATAGACGGCGAAAATCGAAAGAGCTTATCGAACAAACACGGACATTGAAGGAGATAAAGACATGTACAGCGAAAAGGTGATGGACCACTTCTCGAACCCGAGGAACGTCGGCGAGGTCGACAACGCGAACGGCACGGGCATGGTCGGCAACCCCGCCTGCGGCGACATCATGAAGCTCACGATAAAGGTCGAAAACGA
>JACREV010000078.1 GCA_016218095.1 Deltaproteobacteria bacterium
CATGTTGCCGGGCGCGCCCTCGACGATGATGCAGGCGATCTTTTCCGGTCCCTTCTCGAATATCGCCCTCACCGAGTCGAGGTCGTTGAATGTCGCGGTGTAGGTATGCTTCGCGAGGTCCTGCGGCACGCCGGGGCTGTCGGGCACGCCTAAAGTCGCCGCGCCCGAACCGGCCTTCACAAGGAGGCTGTCGGCGTGTCCGTGGTAGCAGCCCTCGAATTTTAAAATCCCGTCGCGCTTCGTGTACGCGCGGGCGAGCCTTATCGCGCTCATCGTCGCCTCTGTCCCGGAGCTTACGAACCTGACCATCTCCATCGACGGGAATGCCTTGAGCGTAAGCCCTGCAAGGGTCACTTCCAATTCCGTCGGCGCGCCGTAGCTCGTGCCCTTATCTAACGCCTTCTTAAGGGCCGCCGTGACCTTTGGGTGCGCGTGGCCGAGTATCATCGGCCCCCAGGAGCCGATGTAATCGATGTACTCGTTCCCGTCCGCGTCGTATATCTTCGAGCCCTTTGCCTTTGAGATGAATAGCGGGCCGCCTCCGACGGCCTTGAAGGCCCTCACAGGGCTGTTTACGCCGCCCGGGATGACCTTTACCGCTCTTTTGAGCAATTGAGCCGATTTCCTTGTCCCCATACGGTTGCTCCTTGAAAGACTGGTTTTGCAATATCCTACATAAGCCCCACGGTCGTGTCAATCCCTTATTTGACGGAAATCAGGCGGTTATCAAGCCTCGCGCCCGGTGATATACTTTATGAGTACGATAAAACAGGTCATTTTTAACTTCACACCCCTGTAACATGGCTGTAACAATCATCTGTTAATCCTTAAAGACAAAACATAAAGACAAAAAAGAGGAGAAAAGATGAGAAAGATACTGACAATGATAGCTTTGGCTCTCTGCATCGCCGTCTCAGGCGCGGCCAACGCCGAAGACCTTATAACAGGGGCCGGGGCCACATTCCCTTATCCCCTCTATTCCAAATGGGCGTACGAGTACCAGAAAAAGACCGGTGAGCGCATAAACTACCAGTCGATCGGCAGTGGCGGCGGCATAAAGCAGATAAAGGCCAAGACCGTCGACTTCGGCGCGAGCGACGCGCCGCTTAAGGCCGATGAGCTCAACGCATCAAGCCTCGTCCAGTTCCCCATGGCCATAGGCGGCGTCGTGCCGGTCGTTAACATAAAGGGCGTCGCGCCGGGCCAGCTGAAACTTACGGGCGAAGTCCTCGCCGACATATACCTCGGCAAGATCACGAAGTGGAACGATAAGAAGATAGCTGACATAAACCCCGGCGTAGCGCTCCCGGACGACAAGATAACCGTCGTCCACCGCTCCGACGGTAGCGGCACCACATGGATATTCTCCAACTACCTCGATAAAGCCAGCAAGGCCTGGCACGACGCGGCCGGGTTCGGCACCGCGGTAAGCTGGCCCGCGGGAGTAGGCGGCAAAGGCAACGAAGGGGTAGCCACCTATGTCAAAAGGATAAAGAACACCATCGGCTATGTCGAGTACGCCTACGCCCTCCAGAACAAGCTCGTGCACGTCCAGCTCCAGAACAGGGAAAAGACCTTCGTCACACCCTCGATGGAGTCCTTCGAGGCCGCGGCCTCCGGCGCGAACTGGAAAGGCACCCCCGGATACGCAGTGGTATTGACCGACCAGCCCGGAAAGGGCTCCTGGCCCATAGCAGGGGCGACCTTCATACTCGTACACAAAAAACCCGAGAAGTGCGATAACGCCAAAGCGGTACTCTCTTTCTTTGACTGGGCCTACAAGAACGGCGCCGGGATGGCAAAATCACTCGACTACGTCCCCATCCCGAAGAACGTCTACGATATAATGGAAGAGACCTGGAAAAAGGAGATAACCTGCGGAGGCCAGCCCGTCTGGAAGTAGCGGGGACTTTAGGGGTTGTCCTGTACCGGTGGTTATATTATAATCTGCGCACAATACGATGGCCGTAATCGACAGACATAAGGCCGACAAGGCCGGGGACGCCCTGTTCAAGGGCGTCTCCTATTTCTTCGCGCTCCTTGTGATCGTGTTGATGGCGCTCATCTTCGTCGTCCTCTTCAAGGAGTCGCTCCTCTCCATCAAGGCCTTCGGCTTCAAGTTCATATACACGTCCGTCTGGGACCCGGTAGCCGGGGAGTTCGGGGCCCTGCCCGCGATATGGGGGACGGTCGTCTCATCGATCATAGCGATCGTAATAGCCGTGCCGGTCTCGCTCGGCATAGCGATATTCCTGACCGAGATGGCCCCTAAGGGCCTGAAGGGCCCGATAGGCACGGCGATAGAGCTCCTCGCCTCGATCCCTTCGATAATATACGGCATGTGGGGGCTCTTCATATTCGCCCCGTTCCTCTCCGAGTACGTCGAGCCGTACATGGTCGAGTACCTGGGCTTCATCCCGCTCTTTAACGGCGCGCCGTTGGGCATCGGCATGCTCCCGGCCGGCTTCATTCTCGCGATAATGATAATCCCGTTCATCTCGTCCGTATCGAGGGACATCTTCCAGATGGTCCCTCCGATACTCAAGGAGTCCGGCTACGGTGTGGGCGCGACCAAGTGGGAGGTCATAAGGAAAGTAGTGTTGCCGTACACGCGCTCGGGTATAATAGGGGCGGTGATACTGGGGCTCGGCAGGGCCCTCGGGGAGACGATGGCAGTCACATTCCTCATAGGAAACTCGCATGATATAAGCATCGCGCTCCTCGACCCGGCGACCTCCATATCCGCCACACTCGCAAACGAGTTCACCGAGGCGGTCGAGGACCTCTACCTTTCGAGTCTCGTCGAGCTCGGGCTCATACTCTTTGTCATTACATTTATCGTGCTGGCCCTGGCGAAGCTCCTCATCGGCAGGTTCTCGTACAAGGGCGGGAATCTTTAAATGGACTCTCAATCCTTCCATTACATGAGGCGGAAGTTCTACAACCTGCTCGCGCTCTCCGTCTCGGTCCTCTCAGCCGGGTTCGGGATATTCTTCCTCTTCTGGATTCTGAAGGACGTGATATCATATGGCCTGCCCGCCATGAACGGCGCGTTCTTTGCGGAGCTGCCCGCGCCCCCGGGGGCCGAGGGTGGCGGGCTCGCGAACGCCATATTCGGGACGGTCCTCATTACGGTGATAGCGACCGTCATAGGCGTGCCCTCGGGGATACTCGCCGGGACGTATCTTTCAGAGTACGGCAGGAAGAGCAGGATAGCCTCGGTCGTCCGGTTCGTATCCGACATACTCGTGAGCGCCCCTTCCATTGTCGTCGGCGTCTTCGTCTATGCGCTTCTGGTAAAGCCCTTCGGCGGGTTCTCGGCGATAGCCGGGGCCGTGGCATTGTCCATCATCATGCTCCCGGTCGTCATAAGGACGTCGGAGGAGATGCTGAAACTCGTGCCTGACGCCACACGCGAGGCGGCGCTCGCGCTCGGCGCGCCGCACTGGAAGGTGACCGTCCACGTCGTCTACAGGGGGGCGCTCCGCGGGATAACGACGGGCGTTATGCTCGCCGTCGCGAGGGTCTCCGGAGAGACGGCGCCGCTCCTTTTCACCTCGTTCAACAACTCCTTCTGGAATTTTGACATGAGCGAGCCGACCGCGACGCTTACGGTAACCATATTCAATTACGCGATGGGGCCGTACGAGGACTGGCACCAGAAGGCGTGGGGAGGGGCGTTCCTCATAACCGCCATGGTCCTCTGCGTAACGCTTCTTTCAAGACTCATAGTGAGGAGAAGGGCCGCTTGACGGACAAGATAAAGATAAAGGACCTGAATTTCCATTACGGGGCAAAGCAGGCGCTCAAAAACATAAACCTCTCGGTTAAGGAGAAGGAGATAACGGCGCTCATCGGCCCTTCGGGGTGCGGGAAGACGACGTTCCTCAGGTGTCTGAACAGGATGCACGACCTTTACCCGGGGAACCGCTACGAGGGCGAGATCATATTGGACGGTATGAACATCCTTGATAAGGGGCTCGACCTCATAAAGCTCAGGAGCAAGGTCGGGATGGTCTTCCAGAAGCCGACGCCGTTCCCCATGTCCATCTTCGAGAACATCGCCTTCGGCTTGAAGCTCATCGGCATAAGGAAAAAGAAGGAGATATCCGAGCGGGTGGAGAAGGCGCTCCGTGATTCCGCCCTCTGGGACGAGATAAAGGACAGGCTGCATGAGCCCGCCCTCTCGCTCTCGGGCGGCCAGCAACAGAGGCTCTGCATAGCGAGGGCCGTCGCCGTCGAGCCGGAGGTGATACTCATGGACGAGCCCTGTTCGGCATTGGACCCCGTGGCCACCGCGAAGATAGAGGACCTCATGACGGACCTCAAGAAGTACTATACGGTCGTCATCGTCACCCACAACATGCAGCAGGCCGCGAGGGTCTCTGAGTACACCGGGTTTTTCATGCTCGGCGAGGTCGTCGAGTTCGACTTTACCCAGAAGATATTCACGGCCCCCGCCAACAAGCTTACAGAAGACTACATTACCGGAAGGTTCGGGTAGTTTAATGATCAAGGAGGGAAGATGACTCGCGAGGCTTATCACAAGGCCCTTAAGGAACTGCAGGACGAGGTCATGAAGATGTCCGCCATGGTCGGCACGGCCATAAAGGAATCGATGGAGGCGCTCAAGGCCCGCGACGTGGAGAAGTCCAGGCGCATCGTCAAGAACGACATGCTGATAAACAGGATGCGCTTCGACATAGAGGAGAAGTGCATCCGCTTGATCGCCACACAGCAGCCGATGGCCGTGGACTTGAGGATACTGGCGTCCATCATAAACGTCATAACCGACCTTGAGCGCATAGGCGACCACGCCGAAGGCATTGCGAAGATAAGCGTCTCCATAGGGGACGAGCCTCTGGTGAAACCCCTCATAGACATGCCTGTGATGGCCGGTAAGGCCCTCTCCATGCTTCAGAGGTGCATGACCGCCTTTGTCGAGAGGGACTCAGAGACCGCGAAGAAGATATGCAACGAGGACGACGAGGTGGACGCGCTATATGATACCATCTACAACGAGCTCGTCCTCATGATGGTGCAGGACCCGAAGATAATAAAGGACGCGACGTACCTCATCTGGGCGGCACACAACATCGAGAGGATGGCCGACAGGGTCACGAACATCGCCGAGAGGGTCGTCTACATGGTTACGGGAAAGATGGAGGAGATGAACGTCTCGAAGTATTAGGCTCTGAGATTTCCAAAGCACCCCTCCCCCTTTTTTAAAGGGGGACTGAGGGGGATTAAAAAAGGCTGTTTTAGATAATCTCCCCAGACCCCTGAGAGGCGAGGGTCATTAGGGAGATAGACGGGGCATGTAAGTCCCGCCTATCGGAAAAAAAGAATAAACCCTCACGGCACGAGTATTATCTTCCCGTACGCGCTCTTCTCCATTATCTCGTGATGTCCTCTCCCCGCGTCCTTAAGCGGCAACTCCCGCCCGACGACCGGCCGGAGCGTCCCGTTCTCAAAACCCGCCAGAAGCCCCGCGTGAATCGAGGCGAGCTCCGCCTCGGTCGCGTTAAAGAGCGACATCCCCCTGATGTCCAAGTCCCGCGACATCGCGTCCCTCGGGTCTATCTCGGCCGTCCCCCTTGACCCGACGACCACTACCCTGCCGTGCTTTGCAAGGAATTTGAGGTCCGCGCTGAGGTTCGCGTTAGCGAGGAACTCTATCATGAGGTTTAAGCCGCCTTTCGCAAACGCCGCCGCCTCGCTCAAGTGCCCGTTCACCTTGTGGTTGACGACAAAGTGCGCTCCTTCTTTCAAGGCGAGCGCGCGGCCGTCTTCAGTCCCGGCGGTGCCTATTACGGTAAGCCCCGCGGCGCGGGCAAGCTGGACCGCCGCAATGCCCACTCCCCCGGTCGCCCCATGTATGAGGACGGTCTCCCCTGAAACGGCCCTGCCCCTTTGAAATAACGCCCTGTACGCGGTCGCGTACGGCACGCCCACGCACGCGCCCTGGGCGAAAGATAGACTCTCGGGTAATATATGGAGCTGGGACTCCTTGCAGAGGGCCTTTTCGGCGTATGCGCCGGTTATCGTCCCCGCCGTATATACCCTGTCGCCGGGCTTAAACCGAGTGACACCCTCGCCCGCGGCCTCGACAACGCCGCCTGCGTCTGAGCCGGGGGTGAAGGGGAGCTCCTTTGCGTAGAAAAGTCCGGCCCTTATGTATGTGTCCACAGGGTTTACGCCGACGGCCTTTATATTTATAAGCGCTTCGCCGGGGCCGGGGGCGCGTAGCCCTATATCTTCAAGCCTCATCACCTCCGGCTCTCCGAACTCATGCAACCTTATAGCCTTCATGAATACCTCCGATTGGAGCTGAAAGTGTTTTATATAGAGTATATCCTGTTTTTAATCGATCTTAGGGAGATGACTTAAAGTTTTTAAGCGGGTGAGGGGATCGGGGAACCGGCGGTCAGCCTTTGAACTTTTCTATCCTGAAAGAGCCCCTCTCGTAGACGAGATAGCTCCTGTCAGTTGCGAAGCTCCCAGGGTTGGCTGCAACCCCATTTTTTTCCATGTACACGCCTGCCTTGTGCGAGTGCGCGAATACGACGCAGTCGGCGGACCCGAGCCTTATCCTTGCGAAGGCGCGTAGCCCCTCGTCGATACGCGACCCCTTGTCGTACCCGGTGTTCTTCCTGCGGCTTTTTTTGGATAGCCCCATCGCGCACTTCCACACGAAGCCGGGGGTTGCGGCCCACGCGATCACCCTGAATACCGGGCTCCTTAAAAACGCGCGCCAGAGCCTGTAGCCGAAGGTCATAGAAACGGTGTCGCCATGGAAGAGGAAAAACCTTTTTCCGTCGAGAGAGACCTCTCCTTTATCAGGGATGACCCTGGCCTTGAGCCTGGAAGTAAAAAAAGGTCCCATGGAAAAATCGTGGTTGCCCTCAACGTAGACGATATTCGCGCCGCGCCCCTTAAGCTTCAGGAGCTCGTCGAGCACCGGTGAGTAGTTTCTCTCGACCACCCTGTTCGCGCCGGTCCAGAAGTCGAAGATGTCCCCGAGCATGACGAGGTTTTCGGCCTTAAGACCTGAGAGGAACTTTACGAGCGCGGCCTGGTTCGGGTCTCCCGGGCCTTTCAGGTGCGCGTCGGCGACAAAGACGGTCTTCATTTTAGACTGAGCGCGGCGAGCGCCGCGCGCTGCATGACCTCTATCGGCGCCTTCTTTCCGGTCCATAGCTCGAAAGTCAGCGCGCCCTGCCTGACAAGCATGGAGAGGCCGTAGTGGACCCGCAGGCCCCGCGCCTTTGCCGCGCTCAAAAATTCCGTCTCAAGCGGCACATATACGATGTCCGAGACTACCGCGCCTTTGGGCAGCGCCTCCAGCGGGAAGTCGAGGGTCCCGGACCCCTTCATCCCGATGGAAGTGGTGTTCACTACGAGGGATGCCTTTTTTGCGAAGGGCGCGAGAGACCCATCGAGCCTTACGGCCTGCATCTCCGCCGTAAAAGTGGATTCGAACTCGCTTACGAGGTCCTCGGCCCTCTTAAGGGTCCTGTTGGCGACGACGATCGAGGCAGGCTTTTTTTCAAGCGCGGATCTCAGAATCGCCCGGGCCGCGCCCCCTGCGCCGAGGATGACGATGCGCTTTCCCCGGACCGTAAAGCCGGTGTCCTCCTTGAGGCTCAAGAGATACCCGGGGCCGTCGGTGTTGTAGCCGACGAGCTTTCCGTTCCTGTTTACGATGGTATTTACCGCGCCTATCGCCCTGGCGTCCGGGTCGACCTCGTCCAGATACTTCAACACCTTTTCCTTGTGAGGGATGGTGATATTGACGCCCCTCAGGTTTAGCGCCCTGATCGAGGCGATAGCGGCCTTGAGGTCATATGCGGGCGACTTCCTTACATGAAAAGGGATGTAGGCCATGTCAAGGAAGAGGGCCTCGAAGGCCGCGTTCTGCATGGCAGGGGAGATGGTATGGTCCACCGGGTCGCCGAATATGCCGACGAGCTTTGTCTTTCCGCTTATCTCCAATCAAGACCTCCGCCTGCCGAGTATCTTCCTCGTCCTGTCGATATCCTTTTTTATCGCCTTCACGAGCGCCTCCCTTGACGGGAAGGCGGTCTCGTCACGGAGCCTCGAAGCGAACCGCACCTCGACCTTTTTACCATAGATGTTATCGCAAAAGTCAAGTATGTGGACTTCTATAGTGCGCCCCTTCCCCCCGAACGTCGGGGCAACACCGATGTTCAGGACGGCCTCGCGTTCCCTGCCTTCGACGATCGCGAAGGCCGCGTAGACGCCGTTCTTCGGAACAAGCTCGCTCTCGACCTCGAGGTTCGCCGTGGGGAAGCCTATCTCCTTGCCTATCTCCCTGCCGCCTACGACCTTGCCCTTTATCGAATACAACCTTCCGAGGAGGGCGGCGGCCTTCTTTACCTCACCGTCCTTCACATGCGCGCGTATGCGGGAACTGCTTACGACCTCGCCGCGCCTCTTGTACGCGTCCACGACGAAGACCCTGAAGCCGAACTCCCCCCCGAGCTCCTTCAGATACTCGACCGTCCCGGATTTCCCCTTGCCGAACGAAAAATCGTGCCCGACCCAGACCTCACGGACCGACAACGCGTTCACGAGGACGTCTTCGACGAACTGCCTCGGGTGTGTAGCCGCAAAGGCCTTGGTGAACTCCGCGAGCACGAGCCAGTCCGCGCCGGTCTCATTTATGAGCCTTATCTTATCCTCTATGTCGATAAGAAGGGGCGGGGACTTCTCGGGGGCGACGACCTTCAAGGGGTGCGGCTCAAAGGTATAGACTACCGAAGGCGCGCCGAACCTCTTCGCGCGCTCCACGACCTTCTCGATCACCCTCCTGTGCCCGATATGCAACCCGTCGAAATTACCAAGCGTGAGTACGGAGTTTTTGATACCTTTTAAATCGGAGTTTTTTACGACTTTCATATAAATTCGGAGTGTTTGGAAAATCCAGACCTTGAGAGGATAGTTTTAAAAAGTTTTCCCCTCAAATTCTCTTCAAAAACTTTCAGTCTTTCCCGAGAAGCCCCCAAAGTAACGGGGGGCTTCTCGGGAACTAAAAATTTTTGAAGGGGGTCTGGGGGAGGACTTTTTATAAAAAGTCCCCCCCAGGTCAGGTTTCAAAACTTCCCGGACCTTATTATCTGGAAGGCGAGCCAGAGTCCGAGTATCGACGCCGCCATAAAGCCCAGGAGTCCGAGCGCCGGGAGCCCGAATATCATGGGCGCGGCCTCCGCCGCTATGACGAGCGACGAGCCGACGATCAGGGCGGCTATGATTATGGCGAATGTGAGCCTGTTCGAGGAGCGGTCCATCTCGCCCATGAACTCCTCGAGCCCGCGGTGTTTGAACTCTATGCCTATCTTGCCCTCGTCGATTTTTTTAAGTATCCGCGCGGCCTCGGCGGGGAACCTCTCGGCGAGGTCGCGGTAGTCCGATAAGGCGCGAGCCGTGTCCTTGAGGACCGTCCCGGGGCTCATCTTTTCCACGTAGAGCCTGGAGGCGTACGGCTGGCTCTCTTTTATAATGTCTATATCCGGGTGGAGGAGCCGGCCGAGCCCTTCGAGCTCTATGATGCATTTGTCGAAGAGGAGGAGGTCCCTCGGGAGCCTTATGCCGTGTCTCGCGGCTATCCTTATATAGTCGAGGAGGAGCTCGCCTATGCGGACGTGTTTGAACGGCCGCCCGAAGTAGTGGAGCATTATATCATAATATTCGCGTTCGAATGAAGCCCTGTCTATGTCCTCGGGGAGTATGCCCATGTGCTGGTATACTCTCGTGAGCCGCTCGAAGTCCTGGGATGCGAAGCTTATGAGTATTTCGGCGAGGTGCTGTTTCATCTCGTTGTCGATACGGCCGACTATGCCGAAGTCGACGAAGGCTATCCTGTCTTCGGAAACGACGAAGATGTTCCCGGAATGGAGGTCCCCGTGGAAGAGGCCGAGCTCGAAGACCTGGCGGAAGAAGACGTCGGCGATGAGGAGGGCGACCTTTTCGGTATCTATGCCGCGTTCCTTGAGCTTCGTGAGGTTGTCGGCCTTTATGCCGTCGATCCTCTCGAGAGTGAGGACTCGCCTGACCGTCAGGTCCCAGAATACGGAGGGGATGACGACCCTCGCGTCATCCGCGAAGTTCTCGCGGAAGCGCTCGGTGTAGCTCGCCTCGAGCGTAAAGTCCATCTCGCGCCGGAGCACGCGGGAGAACTCCTCGACCATGCCCTCGGGGTCGTAGAGCCTGCTCTCGGGTATGTATTTGAGCGCGAGTTTCGCGATATAGGCGAGGATGGCGACGTCGGTGTCGATAGTCTCCTCGATCCCGGGCCGCTGGACCTTTACCATCACCTCTTCGCCTGTAACGGTGCGCGCCCTGTGGACCTGGGCGATGGAAGCGGCGGCGACCGGGGTCTCGTCGAACTCGGAAAACAGGGCGTTCAAGGGCCTCTTGAACTCGGTCTCTATTACGGGCTTTACCTGGGAGAAAGGTATCGGAGCGACCGAGTCCTGGAGTTTGAGGAACTCTATTATGTATTCGTGCGGGACGATGTCGGGTCTTGTGGAGAGTATCTGGCCGAGCTTTATGAAGGTGGGGCCGAGCTCTTCGAGGGCGAGGCGGGCCCTGACGGGAGAGGTGAGCGCCGCCTCCTCGCGGGCGAGCTTTCGCCTGAGCACGCGAGTGGGCAGAGAGACGAGCGGACCCAGGCGGAGGCTCTCCATGAGAGGATGGAAACCGTGCCTGACGAATACGGTCACTATCGTGCGGAGCCTGTTTATGTTTTTATATGCGAGGTGGAACCTTAAGGGGGTCATCTCCTCCTCTTTCGAACCTCGCCCCTTGCTCGCCTGTCAGGAGCGCCTTTTTTACGGGGCTTTTCGGCGAAGGCCTCGTCGAGGACGAGGTCTATCCTTCTCCTCTCGATGTCCGCGCGCGTGACCTTTATTGAGACCGCGTCCCCCAGCCGCAGTACGCGTTTTCTACGCTCGCCTATGAGGGAGTGCTTCTTTTCGTCGAATATGTAGTAGTCGTCAAGGAGTGTGGAGACATGGACGAGCCCCTCGACGAAGTAATCTTTCAATTCCACGAACACGCCGAAGCTCGTCACGCCCGAGATGAACCCTTCGAAGGTCTCTCCGACCTTGTCCGCCATGAACTGCGTCTTTTTGAGGTCCGCTATCTCGCGCTCCGCCTCCATGGCCTTGCGCTCGCGCGCCGATGCGTGGCCGCAGACCGGAGGAAGCTCTGCCTCCATACGCGCCCGCGCCTCGACCGTATACTTGCCGTGGATGAGGAGCTTGAGCAACCTGTGGACGACGAGGTCCGGGTACCTCCTTATCGGGGAGGTGAAGTGCGTGTAGTCGTCGAAGGCGAGCCCGAAGTGTCCGATGTTCTCTTCCGAGTAGACCGCCTGCTTCATCGAGCGGAGCAGCACCCTGTTTATGAGTTTTTCCTCGGGCTTCCCCTCGACCGCCTTCAGGACCTGCTGGAAGCCGAGGGGGCCGAGGCCCTCCTTGAAGTGGAGGCCGAAGGATGACGCGAACTCCAGAAAGTCATGGATGGAATCGGCGTCCGGCTCGTCGTGGACCCTGTAGACGAACGGGTACGAGCGGCGGGAGAACTCCTCGGCGACGGCCCTGTTCGCGGCGAGCATGAACTCTTCGATTAATTTATGCGCCTCGTTCCTCTCGGAGCGGACGATGTCTTCGACGTTGCCCTCGAGGTCGATTATTATCTGCGGCTCGGGCAGGTCGAAGTCTATGGAGCCCGCCTCCATCCGCTGGGCCGTCAACTTCTTCGCGAGCTCTGCCATGACCTTTATGTCGGGGAGTACGTGAGAGTATCTTTTTTCTACTTCCGCGTCCTCTCCGCGGATGAGCTTTTTTACATTGGTATATGTCATCCGCTCGGCGCTTTTAATGACGCTCTCGTAGAACTTTTTTTTGACGACCGAGCCTTTTGCATCGAACTCGAGCTCGGCTGTCATGGTGAGCCTGTCGACCTGCGGGTTCAGACTGCATATCCCGTTCGAGAGCGCCTCTGGGAGCATGGGTACGGCCCTGTCAGGGAAGTAGACGCTCGTGCCGCGCGCAAAGGCCTCAGAGTCTATGGAGGTCCCTTCTTTTACATAATGGCTCACGTCCGCTATCGATACCCAGAGCCTGTACCCGTGAGGGGTCCTTTCTATCGAGACCGCGTCGTCGAAGTCCTTTGCGGTCTCTCCGTCTATGGTGACGATTGTCCGCGCCCTTAAATCGACCCTGCCCGCCATCTCCGTTTCAGGGACGGCGGAGGGCACCGAGCGGACCTCGTGGAGCACGTCTGCCGGGAACCGGTGCGGGAGGCCGTATTTTTTGAGTATCACCTCTGCCTCGACGGCCGGGTCCGCTGGGTTGCCGAGTACCTCAATGACCCTGCCTATGGGCGCGAGGTTCTTTGCCGGCCACCGGGTTATCTCGGCCGTGACGACCTCTCCGTCAGCGGCCTCCCCGAACTCTTCCCTGGGTATGATGACCTGATAGAGGAGCCTTTCGTCCGACGGGGTGAGGATCCCCACGCCACGGGCCTTCTCGAACCTGCCTACGACGGTCTTGTGCGCCCGTTTTATGACCCGGACGATGGACCCTTCGCGCCTGCCGCCGCTCTTTATGCCTTCTATGCGGGCGGCGACGGTGTCTCCGTGCATTGCGCCCGAGAGCCTGCGCGCGTTTACGTAGACGTCCGCCCCGCCTTCTTCGGGTTTCACGAACCCGAAACCGTCGGGGTGGCAGGAGAGCTCCCCTGTGACGAGGTTCATCTTCGAGGGGAGCCCGAACCTCCCGCCGCGCGTCTTTATGAGCACGCCCTCGGCGACCATCCTCTTTACGACCTTCTTGAACCTGTCCCTGTCTTCCTTCTTTATCTCGAAGGAGCGGACGAGGTCCTTAAACGACTGGGGCCCCTCTTCCAGATAATCGGTTATCTTTTTTTCTATAGCTTCCATTTTCAGGATTCGTAGTCGACTGTTATGACCGACTCCCTCACGTTGGCGATGTAGTCGGCGGCCTTCACGTGCTCGGGGTGGACCTGGTATTTTTCCAGGTCTTCGAGGGTGTCGAATTTTACCGTGAGGGCGACGTCATAGGACCTGTGGGTGCGTAGCACGTCCTCTCCTGCCTCCAGCGACCTTATCACGGGGACCGTTTTTTTGAGCCCGAGGAGCATCTCCGCGACCTTTTTGATTTCAGAGGGGTTCTTGAGCTTGAAAAGGACTACGTGCGTTATCATACACCTCTCCATATCGTATTATATCCCAACCTTACAGGAAAAAAACACGGCGGGCCCGGAAGAGGGGCCCGCATTTGCTTGATTTTAGGGTAAAAAAAGAACTGAAAGGGCCCTTGAAGGGCCCGATGAGCGTATAATGGAAGGCTTTGATGAAGTCTATGACGATTATTCTTTTAAAATATCCTAAGCCCCTTTAGGCTATCTCTAAAAATTAGGAATTTTTTCTGAGGTCAAGGAAGGGCGGAAATAAAAAGCGTAGCATATATGGGAATATGTGAGCATTTTTATTTACGCCCTGACGCAGTCCTGCCGTATCGAACGGCTGGAGAATTGACTTACCCCAAAGGTTCCGTTCGAGACTTTGGCCCTGCGCCGAGCAGTCAGGAAAAATAACAATTTTTAGAGGCAGCCCTTACTTCGGGACCTTCTCCCAGTCCTTAAGGAACCTGTCTATGCCGATGTCGGTCAACGGGTGCTTGGAGAGCTGTTCGAGCACCTTGAAGGGGATCGTCGCCACGTGCGCCCCCATTATCGCGGACTCAAGGACGTGCACCGGGTTCCTGACCGAGGCGACTATTACCTCGGTCTTGAAACCGTAGTTGTCGAATATGTCGAGTATCTGGCTTATGCTGTCCATGCCCGGTTGCGAGATGTCGTCGAGCCTGCCGACAAAGGGGCTCACATAGCTCGCCCCGGCCTTCGCGGCCATGAGCGCCTGGACCGGCGAGAAGACGAGCGTAACGTTCGTCTTGATCCCTTCGGCCGAGACGGTC
>JACREV010000084.1 GCA_016218095.1 Deltaproteobacteria bacterium
AGAAGGCTCTTCGAGGACAAGCTCCTCATGCTCACGGTCGGGGGCATAGCCTACTTCTGGTTCCTCGGCGCGCTCCTCCAGATGGACATTCTCCTCCTCGGCAAGGAGATCATGCATCTGAACGACCTGTGGATAGGCATCCTCATCACCTTCCTCGCCATAGGCATAGGCATAGGCTCGATAGCGGCAGGGACCCTCTCGGGCGACAAGGTCGAGCTCGGGCTCGTGCCCCTGGGCTCGTTCGGGATGGGCCTCTTCGCGATCCTCCTCGCCTATTCCGGCGAGTCGTACCCGAAGACCGCCGCGGCCCTCATAATGCTCGGCTTCACAGGCGGGCTCGCCATAGTCCCGATGAACGCGCTCCTCCAGCAGAAGGCCGGGACGACAGAGAAGGGACGCCTTATCGCCACCAACAACTTCGTCTCGGTCGTGGGCATACTCGGGGCCTCGGGCGTCTTCTGGATAATGAAGGATGTACTCGCGATAGGCGCCGACGACATCATCTTCATATTCGGCGTTGTGACGCTCTTAAGCACCCTCTTCATGATGAAGTACCTCCCGGACTTCCTCATCCGCTTCACCCTCTGGCTCTTCACCCACACGCTCTACAAGATACGGGTAGTCGGAGAGGAGAACGTCCCCTTCAAGGGTCCCGCGTTGCTCGTTTCCAACCACCTCTCCTTCGTCGACGGTTTCCTCGTCGGAGCGTGCGTACAGCGTTTCGTCCGCTTCATGATCCACAGGTACTTCTACGACATAAAGGCCATAAACTGGCTTCTCCGCATAATGAAGTGCATCCCCATAACGGACGGCAACAGGCGGGACGTCCTTAAATCGATCGAGAAGGCGAGGGAGGAGCTTAAGGACGGCCACATCGTCTGCATCTTCGCCGAGGGAGCGATAAGCAGGACCGGGAACCTCCAGCCCTTCAAGAAAGGCTTCGAGCGCATAGTCGACGGGCTCGATGTGCCGATAATCCCCGTCCACCTCGACAGGGTCTGGGGCTCTGTCTTCAGCTTCAAGGACGGCAGGTTCTTCTGGAAGTGGCCGAGCGAGTTCCCGCACCAGGTGACGGTATCCTTTGGAAAGCCGTTGCCGCCCGGCGCTGCCTCCCAGGAGGTCAGGCAGGCCGTTATGGAGCTCGGGAGCGAGGCCGTGGTCCACAGGCGCACAAAACGAGACCTCCTCCATCTGCGCTTCATAAAGACCGCCAAGGCGCGCTGGTTCTCGTTCTGCATGGCGGACTCCACCGGCAGGGAGCTCTCCTGGGGGAAAACCCTCGTATCCTCGCTCCTCCTCTCCAAATGGATAAGAAAGAACCTCAAGGAAGACGAAAAGGTCGGGCTCATGCTCCCCTCATCCGTCGCAGGGGCGCTCGCCAATATAGCGGTACTCGTCTCGGGCAAGGTCCCGGTGAACCTGAACTTCCTCTCCGGCAAGGACGCGCTCCGCTCATCGATTGAGGCGAGCGGCATAAAGACCGTCATCACCTCCCGGGCCTTCCTCTCGAAGGCCGGGATCGATGCGGCCGGCAACATGGTCTTCATGGAGGATATCGCGGGCTCGTTTCCGGCCGCCCATAAGATCGCGACAGCCGCCCTTGCCTTCGTCCTTCCGCCGAGGGCGATAGAGGCGCTCTATTGCGGCGGCAAGGGCAAGGCCGACCCCGGCAGGCTCGCGACCATCATCTATACGTCCGGCTCCACGGGCCAGCCCAAGGGCGTGATGCTCACGCACCACAACATCGTCTCGAACATCGAGGGCTTCTCACAGCTCTTCGTCACCTCTCATAGGGACGTATTGATGGGCGCGCTCCCGTACTTCCATTCCTTCGGCTTCACGGGCACGCTCTGGTATCCTCTCCTCTCGGGCTTCTCCGCCGTCTATCACACGAACCCGCTGGACGCGAGGACCATAGGGGAGCTCTCCGCCAGATACAAGGCGACGATGATGATCGGAACCCCGACCTTCTACTCCGCCTACATCAGGAAGTGCCGCGCTACGGAGTTCTCCAGCCTCCGCTACGCCATCGCCGGGGCCGAGAAGCTCCGCGAACACATAGCCTGGGCCTTCAAGGAAAAGTTCGGCATAGAGCTCCTCGAAGGCTACGGGTGCACCGAGCTCGGCCCCGTCGTCTCGGTCAACATACCCGACGTCGAGCACGAGAGCGTCAAACAGACCGGCTACATACCCGGCACCGTCGGCCACGCCATCCCCGGCGTCGCCGTAAAGGTCGTAAACCCCGAGACCGGTAAAGAGGTCCCCATCGGCAAGGAAGGCCTTCTCCTCATAAAGGGGCCGAACCTCATGCAGGGCTACCTGAACGACGAGGACGCCACAAGCGAGGTCATAAGGGACGGCTGGTACGTGACGGGAGACGTCGCCTCCATCGGCGACGACGGGTTCATAAAGATAACCGACAGGCTATCGCGCTTCTCGAAGATCGGCGGGGAGATGGTCCCGCATATCATGATAGAGGAGACCATCTCGAAAGCACTCGGCGACTGCAACTGCGCGGTAACCGCACTCCCCGACGAAGACCGCGGGGAACGCCTCATCGCCTTCTACACACACAAGGCCTCGCCCTCCGAAGTCCGCGAAAAACTCCTCGCCACAGGACTCCCCAGACTCTGGATACCAAAACGCGAAGACCTCTACCAGATAGACGAGATACCCTCCACAGCCACAGGCAAGATCGACATCAGACGGATCCGCACCCTCGCCCTGGAAACCCCCCGGGCGTGACCGGAGCGGCAGGATTGAAGTTCCTGAGAGAAACTTTTTATAAAAAGGTGCTTGCGCACGGCAGGTTCGCGAATCGGTGTTTTCCGGGACATATTGAGCAATAGCCGATGGGGATGGACTTTACCAGTCCGGAACGGACCTCTCAGACTCTCTTTAAAAATTTTTAGTTCTTCCAGAAAAGACCCCCCCCACAAGAATATCGAAGGCTTTTGGCAAATCTGATTATTTACCTTTGGATGAATTAGTTGGGGGAGGTCTTTTCTGGGACTAAAAGTCTTTGAAGGGGGTTTGGGGGTCCTCGCCGGACGGGCGATTCCATATCAATCAGCGAATAATTCCGATACCCGCAAAGGCTCCGATTGATAATTGGCGGTGCGCCGAGCACAGCTTTCTATAGAAAATTCCCCCCAATGTTTTTCGTGTTTGTGGCTACTTCTTGGCAGGGGCGCCGGGGACCGGGGCGAGGTAGACGACGTTTCTTGAGATGTCTTTTGCGCGGTACATGGCCTTATCCGCGATCTTCAAGAGTTCTTTCTTGTCTTTTGTATGGATGGGGTAGGTGGCTATGCCGATGGACGCGGTTATATGGAGGTCGAGGCCGTCCTCTTCGATGAACTTGTGTTTTTCTATCGAGAGCCTTATCCTTTCGGCGACGCGCATGGCGACGTCGTAGTCGGCGTCGACGAGTATTACGACGTATTCGTCGCCGCCGTACCTGATGACGGTGTCGACCTCGCGGACGCATTTAAGGAGTATCTTGCCGACTTCGACGAGGACGCGGCTTCCGATGAGGTGGTCGTTCTGGTCGTTTATGCGCTTGAAGTTGTCGAGGTCGAGGAAGAGGACGGTGACGGGCATCATGAGCCTGTCCGCCCTTTTGAGCTCCTTGTCGAGCGCGTTGTCGAGGTACTTTGCGTTGTAGAGGTTCGTCAAAGAGTCGATGAAGGCCATCTCCTTGGCCTCCGCGTACTTCTGCGCGTTCTCGAAGGCCCCTGCGGCGTGCTCGACGATGAAGGTCGCGTTCTTTATCTCGCGCAGCGAATAGACCTCTTTTTCCCCCTTGCTGAGTATGAGGATGAAGCCTATGGTGGACTGGCCTTTCACGAGCGGCGCGATGAGGAAGGAGTTGAAGTCCGAGAGCGCCTCTTCGTCGCTATCGAGTTCCGCCCTGGGGATGACGCTTATGTTGGAGAGGCCTTTAAGCTCCCTCTCGTACCTGTGCTTGAAGACCTCGACGACGCGCTCTCCGGAGTAGAGCCCGAGGTGCCGGATCGCTTTTATATCGAGCTTCTTCATCTCGTCCTCGTAGAAGAAGATGATCCCCGCCTCGCCGGGGACGATCTGAAGGAGGGCGTCGAGCGTTACGTTGTAGAGCTTGCTTATGTCGAGCGTGGCGGTGACTGCTCTCGATACCTCGAAGAGTTTCAGAGACTGCCTCATCTCCTGGTTTTCTTCGAGGAGTTTTTTCTTCTCCATGCAGCTGTTTACCGTGTGCAGGAGCTCGTCTTCGTTGAGGGGTTTTCTGATGTAGTCGAAGGCCCCGGTCTTCAGGGCCTCGATCGCCGTCTCTATGGAGCCGTGGCCGGTGACGACTATTACATCGATGAGGGTGTTGTGCTGTTTGGTGCGCTGCAGGACCTCCAGGCCGTCCAGGTCCGGCATGACGAGGTCGGTTATGACGATGTCCACGGGTTCGTTCTCGACGATATTCACCGCCTCGACCCCCGTTGTGGCGGTCTTGACGAAAAATCCCCCGCTCGTGAGAATATCCGAACAGAGGACCCTGAAGAACGCGTCATCGTCTACTACGAGAACCCTGCCCTTGCTCATCCCTGAAGGCGCTCCTAAGACTTCAATCTTATTAAGATAACAGAATAACTCTCATAAAGTCAAATGGAACTCGGCCCTCTTTCATTCTACCCATTTAACGCATTAATAAGGCGAGGGCGTCTATTGACAATCCCTTTTTTTAGAGCGATACTTTCATCTATTTACACTTCCGGGGGTCCCCATGAGGTCTATATTCGCGAGGTTTATCATAGCCTTGGCCGTAGCCGCCTTGCTTACCGCGTGCGGCGACATAGAAAAGACGGACATCGTGACAGGGACGTCGACAAAGGCCGCCTCCGTCGCCCTTGGGGATTCTCACTCATGCTCGCCCCTTTCCGACGGCCTTGCCGAGTGCTGGGGGAGGAACAATACCGGCCAGCTCGGGAACACCACCCCGGTCCAATCGCTCGTGCCGGTGGAGGTGACCGGGCTCTCAAGCGTCGTCGAGATGACCGGAGGAGGGGGCCACACCTGCGCCCGCATCGAAGACGGGACTCTTCGGTGCTGGGGGGATAACTCGAGCGGACAGCTCGGAAACGCCTCGAACTCGAGCTCAACGACGCCGGTTACGCCCATAGGTGTTTCGAATGCGACCTCGGTCTCAGCCGGAGGCGACCACACCTGCGCGGTCATCGAGGGCGGGACGGTCCTCTGCTGGGGGTCGAACTCATCCGGCCAGCTGGGGAACGCCACCACCACGAACTCATCTATCCCTGTCCAGGTCTCGTCTATCACGAACGCGGAGTCGGTCTCGGCCGGCGGGAACCACGCCTGCGCGCGACTTACGGACGGCACGGTCCGTTGCTGGGGCGAGAACGCCTTCGGTCAACTCGGCAACGGGACTATCACAAACTCCAACACGCCCGCGGCGGTTCAAGACCTCACGGGCTCCACGCAAATATCCGCCGGCGCGAACCACACCTGCGCCGCGATCTCCAACGGCACCGTCAAGTGCTGGGGGGACAACACGAGCGGACAGCTCGGGGTGTCCTGGACTCTCATATCCTTAAGTCCTCTTGTTGAGATCACGGTCTCGTCGATCCCGGTAGTTGCCGCCGCCTCCTCGATAACGACCGCTACCGCGGTCGCCGCGGGAGGCGACCACACCTGCGCCATAATCGCGGACGGGAGGGTCCGGTGCTGGGGCGAGAACGCATTCGGACAGCTCGGCAACGGCTCGAACATCGGCTTCACATCACCTGGCATCGGCGCTTCCCCGACCTCGACGATAGTGCCTGTATCGGCGGCGGGGGTTACGAACGCGACGGCGCTGGACGCCGGGCTCTTCCACTCGTGCGCGCGGATATCGGACGCGAGCGCGAAGTGCTGGGGCCTCAACACCTACGGCCAGCTCGGCGACGGGACCGGGATAGACTCGCCCACGCCCGTCGAAGTCGAGTAGGTCTGAATGAGGCGCTCAGACCTCAAGACCGCGAAGCTTGTGCCCATAAGGCACAACCCCGCGCTCCTCAAAAAGGTGCTTATTGACGAGCCTGTATCGTGCGTCAAGCACTTGAGCCACGCGGTATTCAGGCCCGGAGATACGGCTGTTGAACACTCTCACGACGACGCCTTCGAGGTCTTCTACTGCGTAAAGGGGGATCTCGTCTTCAAGGTCAAAGGGGAGGAGGTCTTGCTCAAGGAAGGGTCGTGCCTTGTGGTCGAGCCCGGTGAGACGCACTCGATTGAAACGGTCGTCTCCGAGACAGAGCTCTTATTTATGCTCGTTCAGAGGTGAGGCATAATGTCAAAGACAATACCGCCCCTGACTTCCGTCTGCAGGGGCTTGATGAAAAAGGCGAGGAGAGGGCGGCGAGGATAAGGGAGCTCGACTACAAGCTCATGAAGTTCAATATGCATATGAAAAGGCCTGTGAATATTGAGGAGAGTTATTCGGAGAAGGTCTTTGAAAGGCCGGCTTCCCGCTGAAGGGCCGAACGGTCTATGGAGAGCTCAATAATTCAAGGAGAAAAAGAAACCTCCCCTCCTTGACGAGACCTTTGAATAAGACACTGGATTCCCGCTTTAAGCACGCGGGAATGACAAAATGGAATAGTTTTGCATTACGCAAAGGCCCCCTCCTTGACGGGGATTTAGAGGAGAGTGAAAGGTTTTTTGCCGCACCTGCTCTCCAATAAGCGGAGGGGTGACGGTCCTTCCGATCAAGCCCGGCCCTATTTTACTATCGTAAACCCCTCTTTTACGACAATTTCTTTCCCGTTCGCGTAGCCGCCGGCCATGTTCGCGGTCGTGTGCATGATGGCAAAGGTACCGGTCCTTTTTACCGCTATGAGCCCGGCCTCGCCGCCGATGGAGAGGATCTTCCTTAAAGAGGCCCGCGCGGCGGCTGCGGGGGGCGAATAGCACATCCTCATCGCGACCTCCTTTGCGAGCGCGGCCCTTATGATGTCCTCACCCCTCCCTGTGCAGGCAACGGCGCCTGAGGCGTTGTCGGCGTAGACGCCCGCCCCGATAATGGGCGTGTCCCCGACCCTCCCCGGAAGCATCAGCGCAACACCCCCGGTAGATGAGCCCGCGGCGAGGTCCCCGTCCCTGTCTATCGCCGCCGCCCCTACGGTCGAGAAGTGTTTCTTGAATAGTTCGACGAGCTCATGCTCGCCGGCCTTGAGCCTTTTAAGCCTCTCTATCGATTTTTCGTCGAGATCGGGCATCGGCGTAAGGTCGTATGCGGACGCCAGCACCCTTGCGCCGATGTTCGTCAGTATCTTGTGGGGGGATTCCATCACGATCCCCGCGGCCCGTATCGGGTTTCTGTAGCCTTCGAGGCCGATGACCGAGCCCGCCTCGCACCGCGCCCCTTCCATTACGGCGGCGTCCAACCTCCGGATGCCGTCGAGCTGGAGGTTGGCGCCGGTGCCGGCGTTGAAAAGGCCCGAGTCTTCGAGGACGGCGATCGTCTCGATGACGGCCGTGAGGGCGCTCCCTTTGCCTACGAGTATCGAGTAGCCGGTCTTCAACGCCTCCCTTATCTTTTTAAGGGCTGTCTTTGAGGGGCTCCTCCCACCCGCGCCCCCGTGCGCGATCAATAACATCAAAAACCTCCGTGTTTCTTGAAATCAGCCTCTCATATTACTATATCGTATGTTTATCCGGTTTTTTGTGTTAGAATGGCCGAAAGCTGAATCTTGAGGGGCGGGTCTTCGAGTGCTTAAAAATACATTCTGCCACATCCCCGGCGTGGGGCCGAAATCCGAGCGCAGGTTCTGGGAAAAGGGGATACTTTCATGGGAGGCGTGCCTCGACGCGAAGGAGCCGTGTCTCTCAAAGAGGCATATAAGAGATACAGTCTCCTCCTCCTTGGAGCGCCTCGAGGCCCGCGACCTCTCCTGGTTCATGGAGCGCCTCGCCCCGAGGGAGCACTGGCGGCTCTTCCCCGACTTCAGGAATAACGTGGCCTACGTCGATATCGAGACGAACGGGTTCGTAGGAGAGAGAGGCTACATAACCGCCATTTCCTTATACGACGGCAGCGGCGTGCGTTCATACGTCAGGGGCGAAAACCTCGACGACTTCAAGCGCGACATAGAGCGGTTCGGGCTCATCGTCACTTATAACGGCAAGTGCTTCGATATCCCGTTCATAGAGTCGCATATGCGCCTGAGCCTCTCGCACATCCCGCACATAGACCTCCGGTTTATCCTCCGCGACCTCGGCTTCAGGGGCGGCCTCAAGGGGTCCGAAACCGCCCTCGGCATCGACAGGGGGGGGTTGAAGGGCGTCGACGGCTACTCGGCGGTGCTCCTCTGGAGGGACTTTAGAAGAAACAAGAACCGCAAGGCCCTGGAGACGCTCCTCGCGTATAACGCGAAGGACGTCGTCAACCTCGAGCCTCTCTTCGTGAAG
>JACREV010000074.1 GCA_016218095.1 Deltaproteobacteria bacterium
ACCCCGGAGCCTGGCTATCAGGGTGGTTCATGTGTTTGTATCAGGTTCGCATGCAAACATTGAAAAAACGGCGGCTTAAACGGCATGTCGCGCTATCCCCTTCTATTGGGGCATCAACTTTTTGCCGCTTATAAGCATCACGCAGGTATCGTTCAGCAGGAAGAAGACTCCTTCGGCGGCCTGTCCCGACGCGTTGCGCCCCCTTGCCTTTACCTCCATAAAGTCTACCGCTTCCTCTTTGACACCAGTATCTTCGAAGCCTGTGAATTCTCTGAACCTTATCCTGTTAGCCATCGGGAGCGCTCCTTTTGAAATTCCTCGTTCTCCTCAACCCCGGTCCTCAAAGTGTTGGGCAGATTATATATCGGCAAGTATTAAGAGAATATTAGCAGGCAGTTGAAAAAAAAGCCTGACCCACCCAGCGGGTGGGTCCCCCGGCAATCAATGGACTGCGGCTGAAAAAGTCCGGGAAGGACTTTTTCAGCATCCTGATAGACCAAAAAGTTTTTATGTGTTATCTTCTACCTTTAGGAAAGGCACGGAGACATTGATGATATCTATCAGGAAAACGGCGGGCGCCGCGGCGGCGCTCACGCTTTTTTTTAGCGGACTTTCGGCCCCATCCCTTATAAGCGCACAAGAAAAAAACGACTTGAAGAAGACTGCCGTAGCCCACCACACCCTGAATGTAACAGTCGACATAGGCGCCCGCAAGGTCGAGGGCTTTGACCGGATGTCCCTCAAGATGGAGGCTAAGGAAGTGCGCCTCCTGATAAGGGCGGGCTCTTCCATCGACAGAATAGAGGTCTCGGGGGCTGCCCTTGAGTTCACCACGAGAGAGATACCCAAAGAAGGGGCCGGCGAGGCGGTAGTAACCCTTCCATCCCGCCTTAAAGGCAAAGACCGGGTTATGTTGGTCAGGTTTCACGGCACGTTCCCGGACGCCTCGGCAGAGAGGGAAAAGATCAAAAGAGGGGTAGCCTATGTGGAGGACGGCGTTATCGGGGAAGAAGGGGTCTTTCTTCCCTCGTCATCGCTCTGGTACCCGCAGGAGGAGAGCGGGATAACTCCGTATGACGTCACAGTGACCGTTCCGACGGGCTATACCGCGATAATGGAGGGGGAGCCGGTAAAGGCGGCCAAAAAGGGAGCCAATGTAAGCCGCTGGAAGACCGAACACCCCATAGACGGGATGGACCTTGTAGCCGCCAGGTACGCGGTCGAGAAAGAGGTCTACAAGGGCGTGGCCATATACACGTACTTTTTTGAAAAGGACCCGAAGCTCTCAAGGCTCTACATCGAGAAGACCAGGGGGTATCTCGATCTTTATCAGGGGATGATAGGGCCATACCCTTTCAGGAAGTTCGCCGTCGTGGAAAATTTCCTCCCCACCGGGTACGGGATGCCGTCGTTTACGCTCCTCGGCTCGGCGGTCCTGAGGCTGCCATTCATACCGGATACCTCTTTGGGCCACGAGATAGCGCATAACTGGTGGGGCAACTCCGTCTTTGTGGACAACTCGGAGGGCAACTGGTCGGAGGCTCTCACCACATACACCGCCGACTACCTCTATGCCGGAAGGGGCGGGGTGGAAGACCCGTTGGAGTTCAGGCGCGGCAAGCTTATCGGGTACAGGAACTTCGCCGGCAGGGAGGGCATCTCCCTGAAGGACTTCAAGGACTCCACCTCCACTGCGTCAAGGGCCGTGGGCTACAACAAGGGCGTGATGGTCTTCAACATGCTTGAAACACTCCTGGGCCCAAAAGACTTCGGCAAGGGTATAAAGGAGTTCTACGCGAGTAACGCCTTCAGGAGGGCCTCGTGGTCAGATATTGAAGCGGCCTTCGAGCACTCCGCCGGGCGGGACCTCAAATGGTTCTTCGACGAGTGGGTCAGACGCTCCGGCGGGCCTGAAGTGTCCATAGGCGGCGTTGAGATGAAGGGCTCAGCCGGGGGCTACACGGTATCTTTCGAGATAAGGCAGAATAACTCAGCCCCGTACATACTTGACCTCCCGGTCCTTTTCACCACGGCGAAGGGGGCCGAGTGGAGCAATGTCAGGGTCGGTAAAGCCGTCGAGCGGGTCACCGTAGAGTTGAGGGAAAGGCCGGTCTCTTTTGAAGTCGACCCGGACTACCAGACATTCAGGCTCCTTTCGGAAGAAGAGGTGCCGCCGTCATTGGCCGGGTTCTTCGGCGACAAGGACGGCGTCATAATAGTGCCGATGGAGGAGTCCGCCCGCGAGAAGTACTCAAAGACCGCGCAGACGATATCCAACGACTATGCCATTAGGATGATGACGGACTCTGACAACATCAGGGACTACCTGAAAGAGAAGTCCGTCTTCATATTCGGCGGCAGGGACGAAAACAGGCTCTTCTCTACGGTCGAGCCGTACATCTCAAAAGAGCTGACCATCACGGCGGATTCTTATGAGGTCGGCAAAAAGATATTCAAACGGGAAGGGTCGATGCTGGCCGTGGCGGTTAAAAACCCTTTCAACCCCGCGAAGACGGTCTGCTTTTTTACAGCCGACGCGGGGCCTGAAAAGATAACCGGAAACGGCAAAAGGCTCAGGTACTTCTCTGACTCAAGCTATATAGTATTTACGCCGGACGGCAAGGTGGAAAAAGGAACTTTCGCAGGGAAAAAGACATTGAGGCATGAATTTGAGGGAAGATAGGGTAGAGTCCACGCGCCAACAACCTAACGGAGGGAGCCACTATGCTTAAATTTATTCTGACGGCTATGGTCGTCTTTTTGCCGATGTCCCTGGCC
>JACREV010000094.1 GCA_016218095.1 Deltaproteobacteria bacterium
CGAGGGCGGTCTTGAGACGGCCATAGGCCACCTTAAGATGACGCCTGTTTCGACGAACTGGTTGTGGAAGGACGGCTACCTCGCCAAACCCATAGGGGGCGGCACGGTGGACGTAGAGGTGCTCGAATACGAGTCGCGGGACTCTACCCTTACGGCGTCGAATAAGTGCGAGCCGTTCGAGTCCGTGATAGTCTCGACAGGCGCGAACCCGGCCCGGACGGTATACGTATCGCTCGCGTGGTCGTCGGCGTCGAACATGGGGCTGGAGCTCTACGACAACAGCGTCGCGGACTGCAACAACCCGACTGCCTCCGCGAACCTCATCGCGAGCTCGGCTACGTCGAACATGCCGGAGACCATCCGATACCGGGTCCAGACCGCGCCCCCGGCAACACTTACCTACACGGCGAGGGTCACGGGTACGATAGGGGACGCATACAAATTAAGGATAGCCCACCCTGACGAGACGAACTTCGGGACCGGCTCCACATGCGGTCAACCCGCCGGGCCGCCCTATGACTCCTGCATGAGGGCGTTGATATCATTGGGCAGGTACCAGAACGCCAGGAGAGAGGTCTTCTCCGGTTTCAGCCGTACGCCTTAAAGGAGCCCGCATGAGAGCACGCACATACATCGCCTTTGCGCTCGTCTTCGTCATGGCGTTCTTATTCAACGCGCTTGCCGGGGCCGCCGAGACCTTCACCGTGACAGTCCCCTCTGGCACCGAGGTAGCCATGCAGGACCCGAACGCCGTAATACCTTTTACGGTCACGAACAGCGCGTCGTCCACCAAGGACATAAGGGAGCTGACGTTCAGGATCGACGACACGAAGTACAACTTCAGCTCCGCGACAGTCCCGCCCTCCGGTTGGTGCATCAAGGAGATAGAGGATGACAGGATCACATTCGCGCTCACGCAGGGCTCCGGCGCGTGCAGCAGCGGCACCTCGGCGAGCGAGCTCGACCCTGGTGAGAGCGCGGTCTTTAATATAGTACTCCTCCCGCTTGCCGCCTCCACGGACGTCGCAGGGGATACCCTTGCGAGCGTGGCCGTCGACACACAGGGCGGGTTCGCGGTCTCGGGGTCCCTTCCCACGTGGACAAAAAGGTCTTTTGAGGCGGCACTCGTTGCAACACCTGAGTCCCTCGGCGTCGGCGGCGCGATAACGCTCACCATGCAGGTGACGAACCGCTCGACCGCGACCCAATCGAATATCTCCTCGACCCCTGCTCCGCCGACCCCGTCGAGCGCGATCGCTACACTCTCAGGGGGCCCTTACTACGGCTCGACGGCCCTCGACGGCAACCACTCGGCATCGGCTACCGTCATAGCCGTCGCTTCGACCTCGGGCTTTACCTCGCCGGGGACCTTAAGGGTAGATTCCGAAGAGATCTGCTACACGGGGAAGACGGCGACGACGTTCACCGGCGTGACACGCGGGTGCAACTCGACGACAGCCGCCGCACACACGACGGGCGCGGTAGTCTATGCGAAGACCCAGTACTCGCTCTCGCCGGGCTCTTCCGGCGTGATAATATGGCTCTATGACGCGACATCGACCGGGACGGTCTATTTCAGCACGCGCGCGACAAACTCCGGGTCCACCGCGAACTCCGTCAGCCTTAACTCTAACACGGTCCTCATCGGCAACTTCACCGCCTCTCTCACCGTTACCCCGGGGAGCGTCATAACCGGCCAGCAGGTAACGGTCGAGATGGAGGTCAAGAACAACGGGACGTCGGCCCTCATAAACGTCGCGCCCTCGGCCCTTACCCCGTGCGCCGGAGGGGCGACCGAGACGCTCTCCTCCGGCCCCGCGCCCTCTTCCATCTCATCGCTCGCGAGCGGCTCCACAGGCGTGTTCTCATGGACATACACCATCACCGGGTCACTCGGCCAGGCCTATTGCCTCTCGGGCTACGGGACCGCGACAGGCGGCGCGATAACGAATACGGCGACGTCGAATTCCGGCGTGATATCCCAATACTCCGCGACCGTCTCGCCTTCGGTCGTCGCGAGCGGGGCGACAAGCCAGACCCTTACCTGGTCTGTCTACAACGGAGGCGCCTGCACCCTTAAAAATATAGAGGTCTCTTTCCCCGGCGGGGGCGGCAACTGGACCTGCTCGTCGGTAGGCTCTCCGGCCGGATGGTCAGGCTCTTGCGGGGGCACAAAGGTGACGTTCGAATCGAGCAGTTCCGCAAACGACATACCTTCCGGAGGCACTAAGGCCTTCTCGATAACGTACTCTACGACCGAGACGGTCACATCCGACAAGGTAGTCGCATTCTCAGTAAGCCCGGTCCCCAGGGGAGGGTGTGGGGGCTCTGAGGCCGAGATAGGCACATATGTGACGGTGACGGCGTACGGGCTCTCCCTCGCTCACTCTCCGACGGGCCCCATCTACGCCGACGGGAGCGCATCCTACGCCACGACTGCGACACTCGTCTCAGGCGGCTCGCCGGTCGCCGGAAAGACCGTGACCTTCTCGACGACCAGCGGCACGCTCTCACCGGCGACGGCCGTGACGGACGCGAACGGGGAGGCTACGGTCACGCTGATTGCCCCGAACAGCACCACAGACACCACGGCGACGGTCACGGCGTCTTACTTGAACTCGTCAGGGACCGATACGGTGAGCTTTACAGGCTGGAACATCGCGAATATCCAGTACTGGGGGTCGCTATCCCCGGCGTCTGCCTCTTGCGGCTCTACCGTCTCCTTTACGATGGTCCTTAAGAACATAAGCGCGACGACATCGATGACGATGAATACCGCCAGCTACTTCGCCTTCAACGACTCATCCGCGGGCGGCTCGACCGTCTATCAGGCGTATCTGAACTCCGCCGTGACACTCGTCGGCGGCGCGACCCAGACGTTCGTATTCGGCTCTCCGACGAGCTCCGGGGGCGGCGGAGGCGTAGTCATACCGTCGTCTTTCCTCGCCGGGACGTATTCTCCGACGCTGAACTCCACACCGCCTCCGGCGAGCGGACTCTTCCTTACCGACGGCGGGACAAACGACCAGTACCGGACGGTAACGGATACCGTGACACTTTCCGGCAACTGCGGGGTGGTCAACGTGAACATCATAGAGTGGCATGAGTTCAGGTGAGATAATTTTCTTTCAAAAAGAGGGGGAACCGGATATGATTGCCGTAATTTTTAAGGGTTTTTTGACAAAAGGGCTATAGATTTTCCCAAAACTGCCGAATTTTAGTCATGGGGGCTTAAACCCCCTAAAACCCTGAAAAAAAAGGCCTCTAATGTACGAGAAATTCTTTTTCCTCAAGGAAAAGCCCTTCCACATCACGCCAGACCCCAAGTTCCTCTACTTGAGCAAAAAGCACCGCGAGGCGATAGACCTCCTTTCGTTCGGCGTAGGCGAGAGAAAAGGGTTCATACTCCTTACCGGCGAGGTAGGCACCGGCAAGACCACGCTCTGCAGGGCGCTCCTGGAGAAGCTCCCGAAAAACACCGAGAGCGCGCTCATCCTGAACCCGGTCCTTTCGGAAGATGACTTGTTAAAGACCGTCACGGCGGACTTCGGGCTTGAGCCGGGGGGAGACTCGGCAAAAGACCACCTCGACGTGCTGAACAGGTTTTTATTGAAAAAGGCCGCCTCGCGCGGCGCGGCGGTCGTCATCATAGACGAGGCGCAGAACCTTAACCCCGCGACCCTCGAGATGATAAGGCTCCTTTCGAACCTCGAGACGGAAAAGGAGAAGCTCCTCCAGATAGTCCTCGTGGGCCAGCCCGAGCTAAGGGACAAGCTCTCTCTCCCGGAGCTAAGGCAGTTGAACCAGAGGGTCATCGTAAGATACCATCTTAACCCGCTCGACCTTCAGGAGACGAGGGCCTATATAGAGAACAGGCTCAAGGTCGCCGGAGGCGGCAACCTGGATTTCCGCGAAGACGCCATTAGGCTCGTATTCGAGAAGAGCCAGGGTATTCCGAGGATGATAAACATCGTCTGCGACAGGGCGCTTACCGCCGCGTTCATCGATGAAAAGAGGGTCATAGACGCCGAGACCGTAAAAAAGGCCGCAAGCGAGCTAGAGGACGACGGGTATCTCAAAAAAGACGGCGAGGCCCCTGTCTCAGACACCGCGCCCGCGTACTCCAGGTACATGGCCCCGATAGTCCTCTCGGCCTTTGTCCTGGCCTTCATAGCCGGGCTCTTCATAGGCCCGGAGGTCTATAACTTCACGGTGCATCCATAGATGAGCCTGATACACGAAGCGCTTAAAAAACTCGAGGCCGCAAAGTCGACGTACAACCCCCCGGCGGAGTTCGCCCCTCTGCCGGAGAGAAGGCGGCCCAAGGCGTTGATTATCGTTGCCGTGCTCCTTGTCGTGCTGGTCCCGGCAGGGTACGCGGCGTATTCGATCCTTACCGCCGTGGAGAAGGTTGAAAAGGCCGCTACCGACGACACCGGCCTCGACGCGCTTAAGGCCTCCATCTCCGCGCCGCGGAAACCTAAGGCGGTCTCCGACCCCTCGGCGAAAAACGCCAGAGGCATCGAGCTCTTCAGGTCCATGCAGTATGAGGACGCGGAAAAAGAATTCAGGGCCGCGCTCGCCGCCAAGCCTGACGAGGCGGCGTATTACAACAACCTCGCGCTCACTCTCGCTCTCATCGGGCAGGAGGATGAAGCCGAGGCGCTCCTTAAGGAGGCCCTCGCTTTGAACCCGCGCCACATTGAGGCGCTCAATAACCTTGGCGCGCTCCTCGATAGGCGCGGCGACGCCCTTTCAGCGATAAAGAGGCTTAAAGAAGCCCTGAACATAGACCCCGGCTACGCCGACGCGCTATTAAACCTCGGCGTCGCGCTGGAGAAACAGGGCAGGACGAGGGAGGCGCTGGACGCCTACGGGCGTTTCCTTGAGAAAAAACCCGCGGACCCTTTGAACGAAGAGGTGAGGAAAAAGGTGATGAGGCTTAAATCAGGGCTCATTGTAAAGGGCGCGTGAGTTCATGTTCCCCGGCAAAAGAAACCTCATAGGCGTCGACATCGGGTCGTATTCGGTAAAGGTCGTCGCGCTCGTTGGGACTGAGGGCGCCTATACGCTCGGAGGCGCGGCCCTCTTCAGGCTACCCCGCGAGGGCGATGAAGCCGCGCCTGTGACGCCCCCCTTTCTCTCCGGCATATTGAAGGCCAAAAGGATAAGGGGGAGCAGGGCAGCGGCGCTGATGAGCGGCCCGTCTCTCATATTCAAGCACCTCAAACTCCCGGTCATGCCCGAGAAGGACCTGAAAGAGGCGGTCCGCTGGGAGGTGAGGAAAGACCTCGCCATCGCGGTATCCCCGGCGGACCTCGTCCTCGACTACATGACAGCCGCCAAGGCGGCAAAGCCCGGCGACAATACGCTCTCGATCATCGCCTTCGCGGCCGTAAGGGGCGACGTGGAGAGGTCTATCTCCCTTTTCAGGGACGCGGGCCTCGAATTGAGGGTCCTTGAAGTCGTCCCTTCCGCGCTCCTCTTTTCCTTCAACGCCAACAACGCGTGGGAGCCTGGCGTCAACTACGCGATGCTCGACATCGGCGAGACCAAGTCCACGCTCGCGATACTCAAGGACAAGAGGCTCTCCTTCGCCCGGGAGATAGGGATCGGCGGCGCGGACTTCACGAAATTCCTCGCCTCAGGGATGGGTAAGCCCGTGGAGGACGCCGAGGAGTACAAGATAGCCTTCGGTCTGACCGCCGACGACGGCAAGGAGGACAAGGCGAGGAAAATACTCTCCCAGGCCGTCGAGAGGCTCTGTACCGAGGTGCAGAGGTCGTTCGACTACTTCCAGGCCCAGTTCAGGGAGGGGAGCGTCTCCAAACTTTTTCTCTCGGGCGGCTCTGCAAGGCTGAAGGGCATGGAGGAGTTCGTCTCGAACATCATAGCGGTCCCGGTATTCAAAGACGACCCGTTACGGTCTATCAGGATACCGAAGGGGTTCGATACGGCAGATCTCTCCGATATCGCGCCGTGCCTGACCGTCGCAACGGGGCTGGCCGCGAGGAAGACATGAAGGGCATAAACCTCATACCCGAGGATATACAGAAGGCGTGGCGCGTAAGGAAGTGGCGGCTCGCCTTCATCGGCGCGGGAGCGTGCTACGTCCTCTTCCTCATCGCCGTCTTTGCGCTCCAGCGCGCGGAATTGAGCAGGCTCAAGGCCGAAGAGGCGGCTCTCGTATCCGCAAAGGACGCGCTCGCAGGGAGGTCCTCCGAGTACGCGCTCCTTACAAAGAGGCTCTCCGAGATACGCGCCGCCGAAGGAGAGCTCAGCCAGAGGATAGGGGTCGCTTCGGAGCTTAAGGACAAGAGGGTGTCCTGGTCGTTCGTGCTCAAAAACCTCAGCCACGAGGTACCGAAGGGCGTGTGGCTACGGTCGCTTTCGACCTCCGACGTCCAGGGCACGACGGACAAGAAGGTCAAGTTCCTGGGTAGCGCCACGAACAACAGGGCCGTCGCCGACTTCATCTTCAAGATAGAGAACTCCGGCCGCTTCAGGGACGCTACCCTCTCGTACTCGCAGAAAAGGGACCTGGGCGGTAACATCGTCTACGACTTCGAGGTCTACGCCACGCTCAGGAAGACCGGCGAGGTGCTCTATGAATGGTGACGCGCTGAGATACCTGAAGGACATAGACCTTTCCTTCCTCAAGTCGTTCAAGCGGGAGGCCGTCGCCCTCTGCGGGCTTGTCATTCTCTCGCTCCTCTTCTACAGGTTCGGGTACCTGAGGAACCTTAATGAGACGGAGGCGGCGCGCTTGAATATAGCAACGCTCAACTCCGAGATACAGATGGCTACCGCGCAGTCTCAAGCCTCGGAAGGGTTGTCAAAGGCCGTAACAGAGGCGACGATGAACTTGAAGACCGTCGAGGGGAGGCTCAAAAGCCTCAAAGAGCGGCTCCCGTCGGATAAGCAGGTCTCCAGGATACTCTCGGAGTTTTCCGAGAGCTACTTCCCGCGCGGCATAAGGATAGTCTCGATAAAGCCTTTGGAGCCGGAGTCAAAGGGGGAGCTCTCCAGGCTCCCGTTCCAGATAAGGATGGAGGCTGGGTTCCGGTCCTTCGGGGATTACCTGGAGCGCATAGAGAGGTTGCCGAGGCTCATGGTCGTCGATAACTTCATGATAGAGGGCGGGGAAACGGCCGGCCTTAACGCGGAGGTCTACTTGAGCGCCTACATACTGAGCTACGGAAGATGAAGATCTTCATCTTCATGCTGTTAACGGCATTGTCCATTTTTGCCGCTGGCCCCGCGAGCGCGGCTGAGGAATCGCTCTCTTTACGTAACGCGTTGCCTGAGACAAAGTCAGAGCCGCTCGCGTGGGGAAGGGACCCGTTCGTCCCGGAGGTGCGCGTCTCAGGCCCGTCCACGGGAGCGGTGCAGGAGTTGAAGCTCAAGGCCGTCTTCTACAACGAGACCCGTCCGTCGGCGATAATCAACGAGCATATCGTCTACAGAGGGAGCCTCATAGGCGGGCAAAAAATCGTTGATATAGGCAGGACTCATGTTATACTTCAGGGAGAAAACGGCTCTATAAGGCTCGAACTCGCTGAAATACCGGAGCTAAATCATGGGGCTAAATAGGCCTTCAGGACGCGTTGCCGCGTCCGTCCTCCTCTTCCTCTCTGTCTTCTTCGCCCTCCCGGCTCTTTCCCTTTCCACCCCGGCCGAGGAGGCCTTAAGGAACGAGAAGAGGCTGTTTTCCATAGAGGTGAGGGAGGCGGATATGACCGACGTGCTCCGCGCGCTCGCCCAGCAGAGCGGGCTTAACATCATACTCGGCGAGGGGGTCGCCGGAAAGGTCTCGGTGAGCTTCAAGGACATCCCTTTCAGGGACGCTCTCGAGATGATAATAAAGGCTAACGGCCTCACCTATACTATACAGAACAACGTCTTCTGGGTCGGAAAGAAGGTCGACTTCTCGGACGAGATGGCGATAGAGACCGTCAGGCTCAACTACGCCGACCCGGCTACCGCCGTACCCCAGCTCAAGGGCATATTGAGCGCCGACGGGGTCGCGTATTCGGACTCGAGGACGAACTCGGTAATACTAAGGGACCTGCCCAGGAACATCGAGAGGGCGCGCGTCCTTTTAAAGAGCGTGGACGCCCCCTCCGCGCAGGTCTTGATAGAGGCGCGCATAGTCGAGGCCTCGTCGTCCTTCACCAAACAGCTCGGCATACAGTGGGGCGGGGCGTACAACTCGGGGTCTAATTCCGTCTCGGGGAGCCAGACCCTCCCGACTTCAACGGGCGACAGGAGCTTCGCCGTGAACCTTCCGGCGGCAAGCCCCACCTCAGGCATAGGCATCATCATCGGGTCGCTATCGAGCAAATTGACGCTCGACATCGAGCTTACCGCCGCTGAATCCAAGGGGGACCTGAAGATCGTATCGAAGCCGAGGATAGCGACCATCAACAACAAGGCGGCGAAGATCCACAGCGGCACGACCTTCAGGGTCAAATCCTCGCAGACGACGACGACAGGCACGACGACCGCGACGACCACGACCTCTACGTCGACCGGCCTCGAGGAGATATCCACGGGCATCGACCTTACAGTCACGCCGCAGATATCGGACGACGGGTTTGTCCTCCTTAACATCTCTACCGAAAAGAGCGAGGCGGACTTTTCAAGGACGGTCGACGGCATCCCGGGCGTGACCGAAAAGAGCGCCTCGACCTATGTGCTCGTCCGCGACGGCGACACCGTCGTGATAGGCGGGCTCTACAGGACGGTTGCGAGCGACTCGGATTCCTCCGTCCCCTATCTCTCCGAGATCCCGGTCCTCGGCCCGCTGTTCTTCAGATCGGACTCGAAGGAGCTGCAGAACGAGGAGCTCCTCGTATTCATAACCCCCAGCATACTAAAGCGCGAAAAAACGGAGGTCTCTATTGGGAACGCCGCAAGGTAAGACTACACTTAAAACTATCTCAGCCATGGCCGCGGCCGCCCTCGTAGCGGCGATAATAATGCTGCCGTCATGCAAGAAGGATGAGCCCTCGGAGGAGGTCATCTCCAAGAGGGTGAGGATAGGCCTGCAGGAAGAGGCGCCAAAGGCGCCCCCTGCGGAAGGACAGCCAGAGGCCGAAGCGCCGGAAGCCGGGGCGGAGAAGGCGGATGCAAAGCCCGCAGAGCCTGCAAAGGAAGTAGCCGCGGCAAAGCCCGCCGATACCGTAAAGGCGCCCGTGGAGCCGAAGAAGACTAAGGCAGCTGAGACTAAGGCAGAGCCCGTAGCCGAGAGGAAGGCGGACGAGACAAAGAAAGAGCCTGTAAAGAAGGCTGAAGCCAGGCTCTCAAAGGAAGAGAAGGCCAGGGACGCGCGCCAGTCGTGGCTTGAGAAGGTCGCCAAGGCCGGTAAGGCCCTCGCCAAAAAGCCCTATGCCGTGAACGTCGCCTCGTTCCCGTCCATGAGGGAGGCGCAGTCGTTGCTTAAGTCCCTCAAGGCATCAGGCTACACCGCGTATACTACGGAGTTCACCAAGGACGGCGTCAAGTGGTACAGGGTAAGGGTCGGCTTTTATAAATCGCGTGAGGAGGCCTCGAAGGTCGGGGACAAGCTCGAGGCCAAATACAACATACAGTCGCCCTGGATAGTGAAACCCGCCAGGGAAGAGGCGGCCGGGCATATAAAATAGCAGTTTAAAACCTTTACAAAACAATAACTTAATTTAAAAAGGGTCTTGACTATGGGGCTCCCGAGACCTTAAAATGGACTCTTCGGAGAGTTGTCAAAGAAACGGGCCTTTTGACGGATGGAGCAGATAAAAGAGGGCGTAAAAAAGGTGTTCCTCGAGACCTTCGGGTGTCAGATGAACGAAAACGACTCCGAGAGGATACTTGGATTCCTTAAAGATATCAGGTATATACGCACCAACGAGCCTTCAAGCGCCGACCTTATAATCTTAAACACCTGCTCAATAAGGGACAAGGCCGAGCAGAAGGTCTACTCGGCGCTCGGCAGGTTCAGGGAGCTAAAAGAGGGGAGGCCGGGGCTCATCGTGGGTATTGCCGGCTGTGTCGCCCAGCAGGAGGGGCAGAAGCTCCTCAAGAGGGCCCCGTACCTCGACCTCGTCTTCGGCCCTCACAACATCCACAGGCTCCCCGACCTCATAGGCGAAATAAGCGAGAAAAGGGCAAGGCTTGTAGCGGTCGAGCAGAGCGCGTCCATAGATGAGAACGAGTACGGCCTCGTATCGGCCTCTGGCGAGAAGGCCTTTGTCTCGATCATGCGCGGGTGCGACAACTTCTGCGCCTACTGCATCGTCCCCTACACGAGGGGGAGAGAGGTCAGCAGAGAGAGCGGCGATATAATAGACGAGGTTGCGAGGCTCGCCGAAGGCGGCGTAAAGGAGTTGACGCTCCTCGGGCAGAACGTCAATTCTTACGGCGCGGGCTCTGACGTCTCGTTCCCTGAGCTCCTCCGCCTCGTCGCCAGGGTAGACGGCATAAGGAGGGTCCGGTTCATCACCTCCCACCCGAAAGACATCTCGGAGGAGCTCATATACCTCTTCGCAGAGGAACTTAAGCTCGCAAGACACATGCACCTTCCGGTCCAGTCGGGCTCGGACAGGGTCTTGAAGGAGATGGGAAGGGGCTACACGGCCTCCGAATACGCGGCGAAAGTGAAGCTCCTTAAAAGGCTCTACCCGGAAATGGCCGTAACGACGGACATAATCGTCGGCTTCCCCGGTGAGACTGAAGATGAATTCGAAGAGACTATGGCGCTCTTAAGGGCGCTGCGCTTCGAAAACGTCTTTTCGTTCATGTACTCTCCGAGGCCGCTCACAAGGGCCGCGTCCTTCGAAGGCCAGCTACCTCTCGAAGTCAGGTCAGAGAGGCTCCAGAGGCTCCAGGAGGCACAGCGGGAGATATCCCTCGAGAGGAACCTCGAGCTTGTGGGAAGAAGGGTCGAGGTCATTGTGGAAGGGACCTCGAAGTCGGACGAATCAGAATTTTCAGGCAGGACCTCATGCAACAGGATAGTGAATTTTCCGTTCGACGGCGCAGCCGGGCCAGGCGACTTCATCGAAGTCGCCGTAACGGAGGCCTATCCGAACTCCCTGCGCGGGGAGGTCCCCCAGCAGGGAAAATGAAAAGGAGCCACAGATGCTGTTAAAAATGAAGGTCTCCGGGCTTACGATCGACCCGTTTACGAACGTCCCCATAGTCATACTGAAGGACATGGACGAGAAGAACACGCTCCCGGTCTGGATAGGGGTGCTTGAAGCGAGCGCGATAGCCTCCGAGCTCGAAAAGATCAGGTTCTCGAGGCCGATGACGCACGACCTCCTCAGGGAGATACTCAAGGCCATCGGCGCTACCATCGAGAAGGTCGAAATAATCGACCTTAAAGAGAACGTCTACTACGCCCTCATCCAGATGACCACGAAGGACGGAGGCTTTACGCTCGATGCGAGGCCGAGCGACGCGATCGCCATCGCGCTCCGGGCCGGGGCCCCGATATTCGTCGACCCCAAGGTCGTCGAGAAATCGAAGTCCATAGACCTAAGGGAGACGGGCAAGGAAGGCAAGGAAGAGGCCAAGAACTTCCTCGATTCCCTCGAAGACATGAGCCCCGGGGACTTCGGCAAGTACAAGATGTAGGGCCTTTCGGGTTTGCGCCGGGGTGGGGGAGCGGGAGGGGCACGCCGCCTGCCGCCCTCAAGCCTTGTCTTCCCGGAGAGGTGGTTTTTTAAATCAGGCTCCGGAGTATCTATTTTGTACAGCGAGGCTAAATCAGCGTTTGCGGGAAAGCTCGTCTCCGAGAGGTTCTACGACGGCTTTTTCGTGAGCGAGTACGGCAGGCTCGAGGCCTTGCGGGCGGCTCGTTACAACAGCGCCTTCTCGGTCGTTATCCTCACCCTCGATGGCGGCGCTCGACTTGACGAGAGTGCGGGCCTTGACGCGCTCAAATCAGCGGCCACGGCCTGCGTCGATTCCATAAGGAACTGCGACGTAGCCGGGCTTACCGGCGACAGGCAGATAACCGTGATCCTCCCGGAGACCGACTGGTTCGGCTCCCTTGCCGCGGCAAGGAAGATCTCCAGGGCCGTTTCCGCGAGCCTTGCGAGGGAGAAGGGACGGTTATCGTTGATACTCTCGAACGCGACGTTCCCGAAGGACGGCAGGGGCTACGGGGAGGTCGTAGCCGCGGCGCTCAAGAGGGCGTCAGACCGGAAGGAGTCCCTTTGGGAAAAGGAAGGGTTCAGGAACAGGCTCTTCTGGGAGATACTCGGCGACCTTACCGCCAGGGGGCAGAAGGGGACAGGGTGCGCCTCGTTCGACGCGGGCGCGGGCAGGGAATTGAACGAGTTCTTTCTCGACCAGATAAACGACTTCGTCGCCAAGGAGGTCTTGAGGTCCCCGCAGAGGCGCGGCATCGCGTACTTCGCGTTCAGGAACATCGACCCTGGCCTCCCGCTCTTGAAATCCCTCAACGCCTCGGGCGCGCTCTCGGCAAAGGTCTTCCTCGTGGGGGAGGGAGGGGCGAGGGCGCTTGAAGTAAAGAACGCCACGGCGATACTCCTCGACGACCCGAGGTTCAAGGAGATATTCTTCACGTTTTACTTGAGCGAAGACGCCGGCTACGCCCTCGTATGCAAGGAGAACTGGGGCGAGACCTTCTCATGCTTTCATACATCGGATGAGTTCCTCGTCGAGGGGCTCATAACGAAGTTCCAGAACGAATACTCTTTGCAGGAACAGCTCGGCTGATGGATAGAAAGCACATCCTCCTCGCCTTCAGGGACGAAGTCGAGATGAAAGAATTTTCAGCCCACCTCTCTGGGCTCGGCTTCGAGGTTGCGTCCGCCTGCGACGGCGCGCGCGCCTTGGAGCTCTCCATTCAGGACCCGCCCGCGATGATAGTGGCGGACTTCGACCTCCCGGTAATAGGGGGCGAAAGGCTCTTCCAGATACTCCGGAACAACCCGCACACGGCGAAGGTCCCGTTCCTCTTCATCTCGGACGGTGTGGCGGACATAAAGGGTTTCAGGACCGGCGTCGACATATTCCTCGTCAAGCCCGTCAACCTCGAGGAGGTCTCCATAAGGGTCAGGCAGTCGCTCTCCGCCGCGCCCCAGTCCATGGGCTCAAAGGAGCTCGAGGGCAGGCTCGCGCACATGCCGCTCGCCGACATCCTCCAGTTCCTGCATCTTAACCGGAAGGAAGGGGAGCTAAGGCTTAAATCCGGGGAGAGTTCCGGGGCCGTATTCGTCAAGGACGGGCAGATACTCAACGCCGTCCTCGACGGGATAGAAAAGGAGAAGGCGCTCTTCAGGCTTCTCGCCTGGACCGACGGCAAGTTCGAGTTCGTCCCGAAGGCGATAACCGCGCCGAGAAAGATACGCGGGAGCGCCGGGAACCTCCTCATGGAGGGAATGAGACAGCTCGACGAGTTCAGGAAACGGGAGCCGCAGTTCCCCTCGAAGGACGCGGTCCTCCGGCCCCGAGCCGGTGCCGAGACGCTCCCAAAGGGGCTCCAGGCCGTCGTTTACGAAATCGTCCAGCTCGCAAAGTCGCGCGGCAGGGTCGCTGATATAGTCGAGAGGTCGTCGCATCCCGACTACGACGTCTATGCGGCGCTCCAGGGCCTCATTGCCAGGGGCGTACTCGTTCCGGAGCCCGCCGGGGCGTCCTCACGGGACGAGGTCTTCCTGACGAACGACCAGATGATAAGCATAAGGGAGAAGATAATAAGCAGGTTCTCGGATATGGGGGGGCTCAATTACGGAAGGGTCCTAATCCTTGCCACATCCGGAAAGCTCGTGCAGGCGTTCCTCTCCCAGTGCAGGAGGATACCGGGGCTCCACGTGGACGCAAAATCGATATTCTCCCAGATGGACAACCCGCTCGGGCCGGTGGCCACGCTCAAGCTCTACGGCGGGCTCGATCTCCACCTCTTCTCGATACCGACGGTCAGGAACATGGGGCCGCTCTGGAGGGCTTTCTCGTCAAACCTCGTGTCATTAGTCCTGCTCTGGGACAGGGAAGGGGCGGAGTCGTCATTAAGCGACCTCGCCTCGGCAAAAAGAGAGATACTGCTTAGAACGCGCGTCCCATCGGCCCATGTCTTCATCGGCGCTCCGGCGGATGAGGCGCGATACAAGAAGGAATTGAGCCTTAAGTCCGACGAGCCGCTCTTCAGTATCGAGGAGAACGGAAAGGCTGTCGCGCAGGACGTCTTCTACAGCCTTTTCAGCAACCTTTTGAAAGACGATTATGCCGCGATATAAACCCAAGGGGGCACGGAAATGATAGACCTCCATACGCACAGTTTTTTGAGCGACGGCGTCCTCATCCCTACCGAGCTTGTAAGGAGGGCGCGTGTCGCCGGATATACGGCGATGGCGATAACCGACCACGCGGACGCCTCCAACATCGAGGACGTCCTTAAAAAGATCATAAAGGTCGCGAAGCAGTTGAACTCGGACAAGGCCTTCAAGGTCATACCCGGCGTGGAGCTCACGCACATACCGCCGAGGCTCATACCGATGATGGTCAAGAAGGCGCGCGCCCTCGGCGCCCGCGTCATCGTGGGCCACGGAGAGACGCTGTCAGAGCCCGTGGAGTCCGGGACGAACAGGGCGTATATAGAGGCGCGGGTAGACGTACTCGCGCACCCTGGGCTCATAACCGAGACCGACGCAAGGCTCGCGGTAAAAAACGGCGTGCACCTTGAGATAACGACGCGCGCCGGACATTCAATATCGAACGGACATGTCGCCGCGCTCGGCAAAAGGTGCGGCGCGCGCCTTCTCCTGAATACCGACTCCCACGCCCCCGGAGACCTCTCGAACGATGAGCGGGCGCTAAAGGTCGCGCTCGGGGCCGGGCTTACAAAAGATGACTTTAAAAAAATGCAGGATAATGCCGATGCCATCGTTAAAAAAGCTCGCGTTTAGCGCCGTACTCGCCGCGCTCGTCTTTCAGGGGTGCGCCGGAGGGCCGCCCATACAGGAGAAGACCTCCTGGCAGACCTTCATGCGCGATTACGAAAGGTCGAACGTATCGGACGATTCGCTTTCGCCCCCGCTCGTCGTCGCGTGGGAGGACGACGTATCCAAATCCACCGCCTTCAAGGGATACGCCAAGGAACAGCCCTCGTCCCCGGTATTTTACGACGGCTCTCTTTTCGTCTCGTCAACGGACGAGCGGCTCTATTCATACGACGCGTACTCGGGTAAAAATATGTGGCGCTTCAACGCCTCTTTCCCTCTTGAGGCCACGCCTACGATCTCCGGAGACCGCGTCTTCTTCGGCTCGAGCGACGGCATATTGAGGTGCCTGGACAAGGCCGCCGGCAAAGAGGTCTGGAGCTACCAGGCGAGGTCCGAGATACTCTCGTCGCCCGTTGTGAGTGACGGGCTCGTCATTTTCTCGTCCGCCGACGACAGGGTCCACGCCGTCGATGAAAAAACGGGGGAGAGGGTCTGGACGTTCGGACGCGCGACCTTCAGGACCGTACAGCCGAGGATATACGGCTCTCCTGCCTACTCCGACGGGCGCGTCTTCGTCTTTTTCTCCGACGGCGCGCTCGTAGCCCTTTCAGCGGAGAAAGGCTCAGAGCTATGGTCCAAGGGGGGGATAGTCAGGAACTTCGATTCCTCCATAAAGACCAGGAGGACTCCGCTCGTTGACGGAGGCCTCGTATACGTGATCGACGAAAAGAACTCCGTCCAGGCGTTATCCGTTGAGACAGGGGAGGCGAAGGGTACTTTCGACCTCATGAAGGCCTACGATCTGGTCCTGCCCGACGCCAGGACGATGGTGGTCCTGGGCTCGGACCAGATAGTCGCGCTCGACAGGCTCACGGGCACGATACTCTGGAAAAAGGACCTCAGGAACAAGCCGTCTTCATCGGTATTCGCGGTCAAAGGGGCCGTCTTTGTCGTCTCCAATTACAAGACGAGTCTCCTGAACACAGGGTACTTCGAGAAGGACAACGGATATATAGAGGCGCTCGACCTCAAAAGCGGCGAGACGCAATGGAGCGGCAAGCTTAAGTCCGGCATCTCGTCAAACGGCTCCTCCGGACATTCGAGGATAGCCCTCTTGACCGACAAGGGGATCGTCGAGGTATTGAGGGCCAGGTAACAGGCAGGTCAGGGAAACGTTTATGTCCAACAGGCTCAACATAGCTTTTTTGTGGCACATGCACCAGCCGCTCTACAAGGACCCGATCACGAAGGAATACACCATGCCGTGGGTCCTGTTTCACGCGACCAAGGACTATTATGACATGGTCGCGATACTCGATGAATTCCCCGAGGTCCACCAGACGTTCAACCTCGTGCCGTGCCTCATCGAACAGCTGAACGAGTACGCCTCAGGGAGCGCGCTCGACACGTACAGGAAGATAAGCTCCAAGACCGTGGCCGAGCTTACGAAGGAAGACAAGTCCTTCATGCTCCAGTACTTCTTCCAGGCCAACTGGGACCACATGGTAAGGCCGGTCCCGAGGTACCTGGAGCTCCTCCGGAAGCGCGGGCTGACGAACTCAAGGGATGAGGTCCAGGCGGTACTCCGATATTTCAGGGACGAGGACTATCTCGACCTCCAGGTCCTCTTCAACCTCGTCTGGATAGACCCGACGTTCAGGCAGAAGGACCCGTTCCTGCGCGCCATGTACGAAAAAGGCGGCGTCTACACCGAGCAGGAAAAAAGGAAGGTGCTGGAAAAACAGACAGCGATAGCCGGGATGGTCGTGCCCAAGTACGCCGAGATGATGGAAAAAGGGATAATAGAGGTCTCGACGACCCCGTACTATCACCCGATACTCCCGCTCCTCTGCGACAGCTTCTCGGCGAGGGAGGCGATGCCCGGCGTGACCCTTCCCAAGGAGAGGTTCGTACACCCAGAGGACGCCGCGGTACAGCTCAGGAGAGGCGTTGAGCTGTACGAGAAGACCTTCGGCAGGAGGCCCGCGGGTCTCTGGCCCTCAGAGGGGTCCGTCTCCATGGAAATGCTCGCGCTCGCCGCCGCCGAGGGCTTCAAGTGGCTCGCGACGGATGAGGAGATACTCTCAAACTCGTTAAGGAGGCCGCTCCGTAGAGACAGCGCGGGTAACTGCTACGACCCGTTCCTGTACAAGGCCTATTCGGTCGAGGCCGCCGGGGATAAGCTCTCCATGGTATTCAGGGACCACGTCCTTTCGGACCTCATCGGCTTCGATTACTCAAAGCTCGACCCCGAGACCGCGGCGAACGACATGGTCTCACGGCTCGTCCACATCCACAACATGCTCGAAGAGCCGGGCAGGCACGTCGTCCCGATAATACTCGACGGCGAGAACGCATGGGAGCACTTCAGGAACGACGGCAGGGACTTTCTCGCCGCCCTGTATTCGAAGCTCGCGCACCACACAAAACTCAAGTGCGTAACGGTGAACGAGTTCCTCACCAAAGAGAAGCAGAGGGACGAGATCCAGTGGCTCTTCCCCGGGTCGTGGATAAGCCACAACTTCAGGATATGGATAGGCCACCCCGAGGACAACGCGGCCTGGGACTTCATAGCCGAGGCGAGGGACTCTCTCGTCAAATATGAAAAGTCCCTTACCCCCGAAGAAAAGGAAGAAAAAAAGGGAAATATCGCCGAGGCGTGGGACGAGGTCTACGCCGCCGAGGGGAGCGACTGGTTCTGGTGGTACGGGGAGGAGCACTCGTCCTTGAGCGACGAGCACTTCGACCACCTCTTCAGGCGCCACATAAGGCATATATACGCGCTGATCGACGCTGAACCGCCCGACTCTCTCGACATCCCGATCTCGTCCGAGGCGAAGGGCTTCGTGCCCGCGCTTACGCCGACGGCGCTCATCAAGCCCGTTATCGACGGCTCGATCTCGAACTACTTCGAGTGGCTCGCCGCCGGACGCCTCGAGAGGCAGTTCTACGGCTCCGCGATGCACAGGGAGTTGCAGAGCAACGGACTCGTGGAAGGCGTCTCCTACGGCTTTTCAGAGGACGAGCTCTTTTTCCGTTTCGATTACCTCCCCGAGGCCGCGCCTTACGAAAAAGAGTGGTCTATTGCCGTCAACTTCATGCACCCCTCGAATGTAAAGCTCACGGCCGTCGTGAAGGGCATGGAGTCCGCGGTTTCGATGCAGGCTAAAAAAGACTCCAAGTGGGCCGAGGTCAGGGACCACGGCGCGCGCATCGCATCCGACTCCGTCGTAGAGCTCTCGCTGCCCGTCTCGCTCCTCGGGGAGATAAGCAAAGGGGGGGAGATAAGGCTCGTTATCACCATCAACGCCGGGGAGCGGGGGATAGAGAGGTGGCCGGTCAAGGGCTTCATCGTCTTCCACACGCCGTCCGAGGACTTCGAGGAACAGAACTGGATTGTGTAAGGTCTGGCCTATGGGCAGGCCATTGAGTCGAAGCAGTTATCTAACCACGACTGGTTTTCCGAATTCTCCTATGAAACCCCTATGAAACCCGTAACCCCTGCCATGAGGCAGTACCTAGATATCAAGGCCCTGCACAAGGACGCCATCCTATTTTTCAGGATGGGGGACTTCTACGAGATGTTCTTTGACGACGCCCTCCTCGCCTCACGCGCGCTCGGCATAGCGCTCACCTCAAGGGACAGGGAGCGCAAGGTCCCGATGTGCGGCGTGCCGTACCATTCGGCGGCCTCCTACATCGCCAGGCTCGTAAAAGACGGCCACAAGGTCGCGATATGCGAACAGACGACGGACCCGGAAGAATCGAAGGGCATAGTCGAGAGGGCGGTCGTAAAGGTCATAACCCCCGGCATCGCGCTCGATGAAGAGCTACTCGACCCGAAGGCGAACAACTTCATCGCTTCAGCCTGCCTGAACGGAAAAAGGGCGGGGTTTGCCTACATGGACGTCTCTACAGGCGAGTTCAGGGCGACTGTCCTCGCTTCGCTATCCGCCCTCCATGACGAGATAAGGAGAATAAGGCCGCTTGAACTGCTCGTAGAGCACGGCGCCGGGGTAGCGTTCGAAAGCTCAGACCTGCCGGTCAAAAAGGTCACGCCGCTACCCGCGTACGACTTCGACTACCGGCCGGCCTCTGATAAGCTCTCCGCACGGTTCGGCACCAAATCGCTCGACGGCTTCGGCTTGAGCGAGCTCGTTGACGGGGTCAGGGCCGCCGGAGCGCTCCTCGCGTACGCGAGCGAGACGCAGAAGGGGGACTTGAGCCATGTAACGAGGTGCACTCCTTACTACACCGAAGACTACCTCGTCATGGACGCCTCTACACGCAGGAACCTCGAGATAACCGAGAATTTAAGGACCGGAGGGAGGGAAGGCACGCTGCTTGAGCTCCTCGACCGGACGCGTACCGCGATGGGGGGCAGGCGCCTGCGCTCCTGGCTCGTACATCCGCTCAAAGACATCGCACCGATACGAGACAGGCAAGAAGGTGTTGCTGAACTCCTGGACAAAAGGGAGGCGAGGGCGGCGCTCAAGGGTTCCTTATCCAGGCTCTACGACCTTGAAAGGCTCTCGGTGAGGGCCTCTCTCGGGGCCGCCGGCCCGAGGGACCTTGTCGCGTTGAAGGATTCCCTCAAGGTAGTGCCTGAGCTGGTGGATACGCTCTCGGGGTTCGGCTCCGCGCTTTTAAGGGACGTCTCCGCCGCGCTGGACGCAGTCCCCGAGGCCTCTTCGCTCATCGAGCGCGCGATAATCGACACCCCTCCTGTGAACACGAGGGACGGCGGTTTCATCAAGGCCGGTTATGACGCAACTCTCGATGAGCTCCGCTCCATACGATCCGGCGGCAAGGACTGGATAGCCGCACTCGAGTCATCCGAGCGTGCAAGGACCGGGATAAACTCGCTGAAGGTCGGGTACAACAGGGTCTTCGGCTATTATATCGAGGTGACGAAGGCGAACCTCTCTTCAGTCCCGGCGGACTACATAAGAAAGCAGACGCTCGTCGGCGCCGAGCGTTTCATAACCCCTGCGCTCAAGGAGTGGGAGGACAAGATACTCTCGGCGGAGGAGAAATCCATCGCGCTTGAGGCGAGGCTCTTTTCCGCCGTTCTCTCCGAGACCGCGCGCTATTCCGAGCGCGTGCGGAGGACCTCTGAGGCCGTATCGATGCTCGACGCGCTCATCTCGTTCGCTGAGGCCGCTTCCGATGGCGGCTACACGAGGCCCGTGGTCGACGATTCCGATATTCTTGAAATAGAAGGCGGCAGGCACCCGGTTGTAGAGCGTCTCTCGAAGGACGGGTTCGTCTCGAACGACCTCGCGCTTGACTCCGCCACAAGGGTAGTGATACTCACCGGCCCGAACATGGCCGGCAAATCGACTTATCTCCGCCAGAACGCGCTTATCATCCTCCTTGCGCAGATAGGGTCTTTTGTCCCGGCATTAAGAGCACGCATAGGCGTCGTCGACAGGATATTCACTAGGGTAGGGGCCTCAGACGACCTCGCGCGGGGACACTCGACCTTCATGGTCGAGATGAACGAGACGGCGAATATCCTCAATAACGCCACACCCCGCAGTTTCATAGTGCTCGACGAGATAGGCAGGGGCACTTCGACCTTCGACGGCTTATCGATCGCGTGGGCGGTCGTGGAGTATTTGCACGACAGGCAGGACATCGCGGCAAAGACGCTCTTCGCCACGCATTATCACGAGCTCACCGACCTTTCCTTGACAAGGGAAAGGGTCAAAAATTATAATATGGCGGTAAAGGAATGGAATGACAAGATCATATTCCTCCGAAAGGTCGTGCCAGGAGGCGCCTCCCGGAGCTACGGGATACAGGTGGCGAGGCTCGCGGGCCTGCCGGGGGACGTTATCACCCGCGCGAAAGAAATACTCAAGAACCTCGAGTCCGGCGAGCTCAACTCTTCCGGCGTGCCGAGGATCTCGGTTGAGACAGACAGGCGAGACCCGCGCCAATTGAGCTTGCTCGGTGGCCGCGACGAAGTACGCGAGAGGCTCAAGGAGCTCGAGATAGAGAGGATGACCCCCTTGGACGCGCTCCTCGAGCTTAAAACACTCAAAGACATGCTGGAGAACTGAAAACCTTGCGCCCCTGCCGCCAAATCCTGAAGGCCGTCTCCCTCATCTTCCTCGTTGCGCTCTTCTTTTTTCCCGTTCATGCTCATGCCGGTAAGACCGCCGACGTAACTGGAGTAAAGCACTGGTCCAACCCGAATTATACGAGGATAGTGATAAGCCTCGATAAAAAGACGGAGTTCTCGCACAAGCTCCTGAACCCCGACCCGGCCATCAACAAGGACTGGCGGCGGCTCTACGTCGACATAAAAGGCGCGGAGCTCGGAGCCGGGCTCGATAAGAGCATACCCATAAACGACGGGCTCTTGAAGGTCGCCCGTGCCGGTCAGTTCGACAAGGACACGGTACGGGTCGTCTTCGACATAGAGTCCATAGACGACTTCAAGATATTCCCGCTGAGCGACCCTTTCAGGATAGTCGTGGACGTGACCGGCAAGGGCGACTCCGTCGCAAAGGCCGAAGAGGCCCTGCCGAAGGAGCCTCAAAAGCCTCAACCCGTAATAGAGAAGCCCTTCTCGAAGAGGACGCCGGAGATAAGGAGCGCCTCTCCGTCGATAACGCAGCAACTCGGGCTTAAGGTCAGGAAGATCGTCCTCGACCCCGGCCACGGCGGCAAGGACCCCGGCGCGATAGGGAGGGGCGGCCTGAAGGAGAAGGACGTAACATTGAAGCTCGGCAGGATGCTCAAGGAGTCGCTCGCTTCCAAGCTCGATTCCATGATAGTCATGACGCGCAATTCCGACGTCTTCATCCCGCTTGAGGAGAGGACGGCCATAGCAAACAGCCAGGACGCCGACCTGTTCGTCTCCATTCACATAAACGCATCGCCCCGGAGAGCGGCCTCGGGTGTCGAGACATATACGCTCGGGCTCTCCAACAGCGAGGAGGCGAAACGGATCGCCGCCAGAGAGAACGCCACTTCCACGCGCTCTGTAAGCGACCTCGAGTTCATCCTGAACGACCTCATCAAGACCGCGAAGACGAACGATTCGGTGAGGCTCGCCGCTTCAGTGCAGGACAAGCTCGTCGCGGGCCTCAGGGCAAAATACAAGTCTACAAAGTCCAACGGCGTCAAGGGCGCGCCCTTCTACGTCCTCGTGGGCACGAAGATGCCCGCGATCCTCATCGAGGTATCCTACATCTCGAACCCCGAAGAGGAGAAGAGGCTCAAGGACGAACGGTACTTGAAAGAGATCGTCGACGGGATAACCTCAGGCCTCATTAAATACATAAACGGCGAAGGGCAGTCGGTCTGAAATGCACAACCAGGTACTCGATAGCCTCAAACTCAACGCCCAGGCCGCGCCTGTGGTGAAGGACTTCCTCGCCAAAGGCGAGGAGGAGTTAAGGCGCGTACACCTCGCCAACGGCTCGGGCAGGGAGATATGCAGGTCGTACACGAGGCTCGTCGACAATATCCTCAAAGGCCTCTTCACCTTCAAGAAGGCCGAGCTCAACTGCTCCGACCCCATGGCCCTCGTGGCCATAGGCGGCTACGGCAGGGGCGAGCTCAACATAAGGTCCGACATAGATCTCATGCTCCTCTACGGGAAAAAACTCACCCCCGCCATAGAGGACCTCACCCAGCAGATGCTCTATGTCCTATGGGACACCGGTCTTGACCTCGGCTTCAGCATCCGGTCGTTGTCCGAGTGCATCGCGCTAGCGAAAGACGACCTCAAGACCATGACGGCGGTGCTGGATCTGCGGTTCATAGACGGGGACGGGGCGCTCTTTCAAGCGCTCCATTCAAGCGCAAGAAAACACCTCTTCAACAAGGGCCGCATAAACGATTTTGTCAGGGACAAGGTCGAGGAGACGAGGCAGAGGCACGAGAGATTCGGCGGCTCAGTCTACATCCTCGAGCCGAACGTGAAGGAGGGGGAGGGGGGCCTGCGCGACCTCCACACGGCGATGTGGGTGGTCAAGGCCAAAAGCGGCAAGCTCCTTGAGCCTTTCTCGACGTCCCTGATCACCGACCAGGACAGGAAAGTGCTCGAGACCTCGCTCGACCGCCTCCTATGGGTCAGGAACGATCTCCACTTCGCGACCGGCAGGAAGAACGACCAGCTCACCTTCGACCACCAGGAGAGGATAGCATCGCTCCTCGGTTTAGAGTCGAACGAAAAGGCGCTCGCGGTCGAGCAGTTCATGCAGAAGTACTACAGGGACGCATCGAACGTAAACCACTATTCCAACCTGATACTCTCCCGCTCCCTGCACACCGATGACGCAAAGGTCTTTGCCTGGCCGAAGAAGAAGGTAAGGATAGACAAGAACTACTGCATAGCCGGGGGGCTCCTTTCCCTCAAGGACAAGGGCGCGCCCTTTGACGAGCCATCCGCCGCGATAAAGGCGTTCGAGTACTCGCAGGCCTTCAACGTGGAGATACACCAGTCGACGAAGGACGCGATACTCAACTACCTCGAAGGCGCGGGGGACGAGTTCAGGAAGTCGCGGGACGTATCGGACTCGTTCTTGAAGATATTGAGGCACAAGGAGGTCTACAGGACCCTCCTTGAGATGCAGAGGCTCAAATTCCTCGAAAAATACATCCCGGAATTCGGCGAGATAAGCTGTCGCGTTCAGCACGACCTCTATCACGTATACACGGTCGACGCGCACACGCTCTTCGCGGTAAGGGAGCTCGAGAGGCTCCGCGGCCAGTACAAAGCCGATTTCTCGCTCCTCTCGACCATCTTCGAGGAGATCCCGAACCCGGAGATACTCACGCTCGCCGTCCTCTTCCACGACATCGGGAAGGCTCACGGCAAGGGGCACGCCGAGAAGGGCGCCCACATCGTACCCGCGATATGCGAGAGGCTCCATCTATCGGATGATGACACGAACCTCATAAAATTCCTCGTAAAGAACCACCTCATCCTCGCGGACACGGCCCAGTACAGGGACCTGCACGACGAGAACCTCGTAATAGAGTTCGCGAAGAAGATAGGGGACATAGAGAGGCTTAACCTCCTCTACCTCCTCACGTTCGCGGACGTAAGGGCCGTCGGCCCGGACGTATGGAGCCAGTGGAAGGGGGCGCTCTTCCAGGAGCTCTACTTCAAGGTGCTCACGGTCCTTGAGCGCGGGACGTTCGAGCCCGAGGACGCGGCGGTGAAACTCGCCTCGATAAAGGAGAGGGTCTTCGAGGCGCTCAAACCCGAGTGCGTCGACAGGTACTGCGTGGATGAATACTTCGGGCTCCTCCCTCACAGGTACTTCCTCTCGAACCGCCCGGAGACGATCGCCGAGCACATAAAGACGCTCCGCGACTTTACCGGCAGGCCCTATGTGATGACCGTCCGGCAGGACACCTTCCGCGAGTACACGGAGATACTCATCTGCACCCACGACGTCCACGGCCTTTTTTCCATGATAACCGGCGTCATGGCCGCCAACGCCGTAAACATCCTCGGGGCGCAGATAAACACGCTCAAGAACGGCATAGTCCTCGACGTGCTGCAGGTCAATAGCGCCACAGGCGAGCTCATTACGGATGAAGCAAAGCTCAAGAAGATAGAGCACGACCTCTCGGAGGTAATAACCGGGAGGGTAAAGGTCGCCGCGCTCGTCGGCAAGAGAAGGCCTTCGATACTCGACAAGAAGGCGAAGCCGACGGTAAGGACATCGGTCGAGATAGACAATGAGGTATCCGACGCATACACCGTCATCGACATACACGCGCAGAACAGGATCGGCCTCCTCTACGACATAACGAGCACGCTTTCCCGCCTCGGCTTGTATATCTACATCGCCAAGATATCGACCAAGGGCGACGACGCCGCGGACATCTTCTACGTCAAGGACATCTTCGGGCAGAAGATATTCTACAAGGAGCGGCTGAAGGAGATGGCCGACCTCCTACACAAGGCCCTCACCG